>JAXIPK010000088.1:0-3008 GCA_045402975.1 Acidobacteriota bacterium | reverse complement strand
GGAAGACGAGCCCCATCCCGTAACGTCCCGCCTCCCCCACGCGAATGCCGGCGCGCTCGCACTCTTCGGCCAGGAACCGGTGCGGCACCTGCATCAGGATCCCGGCCCCGTCGCCGGTGTTCTTCTCACAGCCGCAGGCCCCGCGGTGCTCCAGGTTGAGCAGCACCTCGACCCCCTGCTCGACGATGGCGTGGGACCTACGGCCGTGGGCGTCGACGACGAAACCGATGCCGCAACTGTCGTGCTCGAAGCACGGATCGTAGAGCCCCTGCTTTTCGGGTCCTGACTTCCTCATGTGCGCGCTTCCCCGCCGCCGGAGACCCTGGGCCCTCGCCCCGCTCTCCACCGATCAAAACGAAGCAGCTATGTTAGCGCGGAAGGAGTTGCGGTTGCGCCCTTTCGTCTCCGAAAGTAGCCCGTTCGGGAAGCTCCGGCCTCAGCGAAGCCCGCGAGCAGCCGTGCTTCACGCCCGAAATGGGGCGCGAGGTCGTGCAGCACGCAGCCGCAGCGAGAGGGCTGCACGGTGGACAGCCGTCTGCGTGGCGCGCGTTTTGTCTTGACACACCGACCCTGCGCGCGCAGGATCAGCTATTGTCCCAACGCACTTTGCGGAGCGCCGGCTCGTGCCCGAGCTGTGTGCCGTTCGGGCCGCCGCGTCCCGCGACGACGACGCAGCGTGAACGCCCTCTCTGGAGGTGGGCTGACATGCGCAGAATCCCTCTGATCACGACCCTGTTGGCGCTCGTCGCCGGCAACGCCATTGACACGGTGGGCCGAAGAAGGCACAGTGGCCGCCACTTTCCTTGGAATGGAGGTCGTATGAAGCGTCTGTGTCTGGCGGCGGCGGTGTCGTGTCTCGTGGCCCCGGTCGCCCTCGCCCAGGAGCACTTCACGGAGGGGCCGGTTTGGGAGTGCAGCGGCTATCGCACCAAGCAGGGGCACTTCGACGATTACATGAAGTACCTGCGGCAGAACTTCCTCGTGACGGGTCAGGAGTCGAAGAAAGCGGGCCTCGTCCTGGACCAGAAGGTCTACGTGAAAGTGCCCGAGAACCCCACCGACCCGGACGTCGTCATCTGCACCCTGCACGCGAGCTTCGGCAAGGCCCTCGATTACAACGCGGCGGACGACGCCAAAGGCAAGGACATCGCGGCCAAGCACTACAAGACCGCGGACGAGCAGAAGCAGCGTGAGATCACGTCGAAGCGTTTCGAGTTCCGGGACTTCATCGGCACGAGCTACTACCGGGAAGTGAGCCTGAAACCGATGCCCTAGCTGGGCCGACACCACCACGAGCGGCGGCCGGCCGGGCTCCTGGTTACGGCCGCCGTCCCGTCCAAGCGCGTTACCACTGGCCAGGGACTGCCGGACTCGAGTCCCGTTCTCGACCCGACGGCGCAGCACGTAGAGCTTCCGCTCGAAGGCGTCGCCGTCCTCGACCTCGTCCGGGCGGGCGACGAAACCTGCCTCATCGACGCTCGGCGGCCCGGGCCGTGGGTCCGAGCGAGGAGTTGTCGGTGGGAACGTCGCGCCAGCCCAGGAGCCGCATTCCTTCCTGCTCGGCGAGGGTCGCCCAGATCTGCTCGCAGCGGCCGCGGTCCTTCGGGTCGCGGGGCAGGAAGACGAGCCCCATCCCGTAACGTCCCGCCTCCCCCACGCGAATGCCGGCGCGCTCGCACTCTTCGGCCAGGAACCGGTGCGGCACCTGCATCAGGATCCCGGCCCCGTCGCCGGTGTTCTTCTCGCAGCCGCAGGCCCCGCGGTGCTCCAGGTTGAGCAGCACCTCCATGCCCTGCTCGACGATGGCGTGCGACTTACGGCCGTGGGCGTCGACAACGAAGCCGATGCCGCAGCTGTCGTGCTCGAAGCACGGATCGTAGAGCCCCTGGTTTTCGGGTCCTGACTTCTTCATGCGCGCGCTTCCCGGCCGGCCGGAGACCCCGGGCCCTCGCCCAGCACTCCGCCCGCGAAACAGAAGCGGCTATGTTAGCGCGGAAGGAGTTCCGGTGGCGCCCTTTTCGTCTCCGAAATCCGAGTACGTTGAGGGCGAGACCGCCATTCAAGCCGCCGCAGCCCTCGCCTCGGCGCATGCGGTAGGAATCGTTCACTGCGATATGGCGAGCGATGCGCATCGGCAAAAGCCCGCGCGCCCCCGGTGTACGACGCTTGACAACCGTTCCCAGATGCGAATAATTCCTAGTAATGCGCGAGCGACAGACGCGGCAGCGGGACATCGTGCTCGAGGTCGTGCGCTCCACGATGGACCACCCGACGGCCGACTGGGTGTTCCGCCAGGCGCGGCGGAGGCTGCCGGGCATCAGCCTGGCCACCGTCTACCGGAACCTCAAGGAGCTGGCGGTTGAGGGTCAGATCCGCGAGGTCCACGTCGGCGGTCAGACCGCCCGCTTCGACGGCAACACCGGCCGGCACTACCACATCCGTTGCCTGGGCTGCGGCCGCGTCAGCGACCTGCCGCTCTCGGTCGACGACCGGCTGGAACGCGAGGCCAGACGCGCCACCAACTACGCCATCCTCGGGCACGCAGTGGAGGTTCACGGCCTGTGCCCTGGTTGCTCACAGAATAGGAAGCATTGTCAATTGGGAGAGATTTATGGCTGATCTCGAGGGCAACATGGACACAAAGACTGACGGGAGCGCGGGCAAGTGCCCGGTCATGCACACCGCTGCTGGGGTCCAGTCCAACAGGGACTGGTGGCCGAACCAGTTGAATCTCAGAATTCTCCACCAGAACTCATCCTCATCCAGTCCCATGGCCGGGGCGTTCAACTACGCGGAGGAGTTCAAGAAGCTCGACCTCGAGGCCGTGAAGAAGGAGCTCTACGCGCTGATGACGGCCTCGCAGGCCTGGTGGCCTGCCGATTACGGCCACTACGGGCCGTTGTTCATTCGGATGGCGTGGCACAGCGCGGGCACCTACCGCATCGCCGACGGCCGCGGCGGCGCATCCTCTGGGACCCAGCGCTTTGCGCCGCTCAACAGCTGGCCGG
>JAXIPK010000001.1:0-3119 GCA_045402975.1 Acidobacteriota bacterium | reverse complement strand
TTGGCGATGCCGAAGTCGGCGATCTTGCCACGGCCGTCTTTGGTGACCAGGATGTTGGCGGGCTTGATGTCGCGATGGATGACGCCGCGCTGATGAGCGTAGTCGAGCGCCAGCGCCACCTGGGCGCCGATCTCGAGCGCCTGCGCCAGCGGCAGCCCGCCGCCGCCGGGCGAGTCCTCGATCATCTTGTCAAGCGGCACCCCTTCGACGTACTCCATCACCAGGAAGGGCTGCCCGCTGGCCGGGTCTTCGCCCATGTCGTGGATGGTGACCACGCCGGGATGCGTCATGCGCCCGGCGGCTTCCGCCTCGCGGTAAAAGCGCTTCTTATATTCCGCCAGCGCCTGAGGGGTCAGGTTGGCGGTGAGGATGACCTTGACCGCCACGGCGCGGCCCAGATTGGGGTCGCGGGCTTTGTAGACCGCACCCATCGCGCCCCGGCCCAGCTCTTCCAGCAGCTCGTAGCGGCCGACGCGGTTCGGCATGCCGGCATCAATCTCCGGCGCGCCCACCATCGTCGAAAGCCCTGAGGAAGTTGCACCGAGCCCGATGCCGCTGCGCACCGGCTCTTCAACCACGCGCGACGGGGCCGACGCTGCGGGCTGCACTCGCACCTGGCTGGATTGCGGCGTGGGACGCGACGTTACGGTGGCCGCGGGCGAGGGCGGGGGCGGCGGCGGGTGCACCGTTTGGGTGAAGTGCGGCGGTGGCCCGGGCGGCGCAGCCGCGGGAGCCGGCGCCGGCCGCCGCGGCCTCGACGCCAGCGCCATGGCAATCGAAATCTTCAACAAGACCGTGTCAATCGCCACCTGGATTCCCAGCGTGGCCAGCGCCACCACCAGCGGAAGGTACTTGGCCAGGCCGGTGCCGGCGCCAATCCCCAGCCAGGAGCCCACCTGGCGCACGATGGGATTCCCCAGCCGGCGCAGGAGCACGACCAGCGCGGAGGAATCCAGCGCCGCCGACCGCGCGAACTCGAGGATAAAAAGAGCGAAGAAGCCGGCGGCCGCCAGCCAGAAGACCGAGCGCACCAGATATCGCAGGAATCTCACGCCGTCCCCGTTTTCCCCGAAGGCCGCTAGGATACTCGAAGGCCGGGTTGGCGTCTACCGACGCACAAGAACTCTACGGTGTGGGCTTCTCGAGATAGAACACTTTTTCCAGGCTGAACCAACCCAGCACGCTGGCGCGACGCGCCACGCGCAGCCCTGCCTCGCGCGCCAGAGCGTCCAGCTCTTTCGACCACACGGGGTAGGAGTGCACGGTCGCATCAGGTTGGCCGGGCCGCCGCCGCGTCATCCAACGCCAGCGCAGGTAGGTCAGCAGATTGAAGACGGCGAAGGAAGCCACCACTCCGCGACCCGCCACGCGCGCGAACTCGCGCAGCACCGTGCGCTTGACCTCCGGCGGCAGGTGCTTCATCAGCGCGTAGCAAAACACGTAGTCCACGCAGGAGTCCCCCAACGGCAGCCTTTCCGCTTCGGCGCGCGCCAGGCTCAGCGGAAAACGCCCGGCTTGTTCCCGGCGGGCGCGCTCGAGCATGGGAATGGAAATGTCGAGGCCAATGATGCGTCGCGCGCTCTCGGCAAGGATTGCCGCCCAGCGTCCGATGCCGCAGGGACAATCCAGAACGCATTCCGCCGGCCCCAAGCCGGCAAGGACTCGTTGCACGGCGCGGCGCTCTCCCGCCAGCCGCACCCGGCCGAGCGGACTCGAGTAGCGCGCGGCTTCGAACTCGCCTACTTCGGCGCGGTCCTGGTAGCGGGTTCTGGCGTCATAGCCGGGTTCGGTCATGGGCGCTGCCGGCGGTCGGCCACCGCCTGTTGATAGGTCAGCAATTGCCTCTCGACGATGCGCTCGTTGGAGTAGCGCTCCAGCGCGCGTCGCCGACCCGCGTCTCCCCAGCGCTTCCGCGCCGCCGGATCGAGCAGCGGCGCCAGCGCCTCAGCCAGCTTCTGCGGCGACGACGGAGGCACCAGAATCCCGGCGCCCTGCAGGATCTCGGGGATGGGCCCGGACTCGCTGCCGATGGAGGCCACGCCGCACGCCATCGCCTCCTGCAGCGCGTGGGCATCGAGCTCCAGCGTGGACAGGCTGGGCGTGATGGCCACCGTCGGCAAGACGAAGATGTCGAGCGCTTGCAGGAAGAGCGCCACATCGCCGTGCGGCACAGTGCGGTGCAGCACGAGAGTGTCGCCGGCCTGTGGCTCGAGCCGCTCGCGCAAGGGCCCATCGCCCAGCAACGCCAGTTGCAGTCGTGCGCCCGTCCGCGCCCGCACGGTTTGCACGGCTTCGACGAGGTCGGACAAACCTTTCTCTTCCACGAACCGTCCGCAGTAGCCGACCACGACGGCGTCATCCGCCAGGCCCCAGCGGCGTCGCCGCTCGGCGCGCTGCTCGGGCGAGACCGGGCAGAAGTGGTCGGTGTCTACGCCGAGCTGTGGGTTGCGCTGGATTTTCTCCGGGCTCACGGCGAAGCGTTCCTCCAAAACTTTCTGGCTGCCTGCATTGCCGGCAAGGAACCTGTCAATGCGCCGCACTCCGCGACGCGCCAGCGCATCCTTGAAGAAGGTGAAGGGCCCGTAGGAGGTGTAGGTGTGCTGGCGCACTGTCCCAACCACGGCCGCCCCGGGCGCGTAGTGTCGAACATAGGTGAGCGCCTGCTGTGCCAGCAGGCTCCAGGGCGCGGTCTCCAGATGAACTACATCCGGCCGGAACCGCCGGAAGCCCAGGTCAAGAGAGAGGAGAACGTAGCGCGCCGGAATGCCGGCTTCGGGCAGCGGACGGTAGAAGCGCATGGTGTAGGAAGGCTCCTCGAGCAGGCGGCGCTGCATGCGGTAGCGGAACAGGGGAGTCGTCGCCCGGTCGGGTGAGACCACCTCCAAGTCCACCGCTCGGCCCAGCATCGAAAGCTTCTTCCGGTTCTCAACCGCCAAGTAGGCGTGCGTCAGCAGCATGACTCTCAGACGCGCCAACATTCCTCCTACAGAAAGCCCCTGTCCCTCGACCCTCTATGCTTTAGCGCAGATTGAGGTGCTTGTCATCCACTCTTTGCCGGCCTTGATTTGCCGGAGGGCTTCGGCTACCGTCGCCGCCATGCCGGAGCTTCGCCGCCACTA
>JAXIPK010000179.1:0-6085 GCA_045402975.1 Acidobacteriota bacterium | reverse complement strand
TCGACTACGCCGACATCCTCCAGGTCGGCGCCCGCAACATGCAGAACTTCGATTTGCTCAAGGAGCTCGGCAAGGCGCGCAAGCCCGTGATGCTCAAGCGCGGCCTCGCCGCCACCATCGAAGAGTGGCTGCTCTCCGCCGAGTACGTGATGCAGGGCGGCAACTACGACGTCATCCTCTGCGAGCGCGGCATCCGTACCTTCGAGAGCTACACGCGCAACACGCTCGACCTCGCCGCCATCCCCGTCATTCACAAGCTCTCGCACCTGCCCATCGTCGTCGACCCTTCCCACGGCACCGGCCGCCGCGACAAAGTTGCCCCCATGGCCCGCGCCGCCGTCGCCGCCGGCGCCGACGGCGTCATGGTCGAAGTCCACAACGACCCCGAGCGCGCTTTGAGCGACGGCGCCCAGTCGCTCTACCCCGACCAGTTCGTGCAATTGATGCGCGAGCTGCGCATCATCGCCCCCGCGGTTGAGCGGCGAATCGGCTGAGATGTCTTTTCAGCGCATCGCCGTCATCGGTTGTGGGCTCATCGGCGGCTCGTTCGCGCTCGGACTTCAGAAGCGCGGATTCGGAGGCGAGATCGTCGGTTGCGACCGCGCAGAGGGTCTGGAGAAGGCGCGCCAACGCGGCGCGATAGACAGCGGGACAACGGAACTCTCAGAGGCCGTGGCCAATGCGGACCTCATCTATCTGGCGACGCCTGTCGTCACCATCCTCGACCTCCTGCCTCAAGTGGCCAAGTCGGCAAAGCCTGGCACCCTCGTCACCGACGCCGGAAGCACAAAAGTGCGCATCTGCCGTTTGGCAAAGGAAGTGCTGCCAGAAAGCGTCAGCTTCCTTGGTGGTCATCCGATGGCGGGCAGGGAAGCGGGCGGAATCGAGAGCGCCGATGCGGATCTCTTTGTCGGCGCAAAATACGTTCTAGTGGGCGAATCAATTGACGAGTTCGTCGAGTTGGTCAAGATGCTTGGCGCCGAGCCCGTCTTCATGGACGCTGAAACCCACGACTGGGCGGTGGCGCTGGTGTCGCATCTACCGCAACTCGTCTCCACCGCGCTGGCCAGCACTACGTGGGATGAAACCGACGAAGACGGCCTGCCGCTTTCGCTTGCCGGTCCCGGCTTCCGCGACCTGACCCGTCTGGCCGCCAGCCCCTATGAACTCTGGCGCGACGTCTGCCTGACCAACGGCGACAACATCGCCCGCGCCCTCGACCGCCTTGAGCAGCGCCTCGCCCACATCCGCACCCTGCTGCGCTCCCGCGATCTCGCGGAAGAATTTGAAAAAGCCCAGCAGACTTGCGCTATGCTCAAGCGCGGAGGGAACCCGTGAACAAGGTCGTCGCCAACGCCGACGAGGCCATCGCCAGGCTGCAGGATGGCGCCTCCATCATGATGGGCGGCTTCGGCCTCTGCGGCATCCCCGAAAACCTCATCGCCGCCGTGCGCCGCAAGGGGGTCAAGGGCCTCACCGTGATGTCGAACAACGCCGGCGTGGACGACTTCGGCATCGGCCTGCTGCTCCAGACCCGCCAGGTCAGGAAAATGGTTTCCACCTACGTCGGCGAAAACAAGCTCTTCGAGCAGCAGGTGCTCAAGGGCGAGCTGGAAGCCGAGCTCATCCCGCAAGGTACTTTCGCCGAGCGTATGCGCGCCGGCGGCGCCGGGCTGGGCGGTTTCTTCACGCCCACCGGCTACGGCACACCGGTGGCGGAAGGGAAAGAGACCCGCGAAATCAACGGCAAGATGTTCGTCTTCGAAAAACCGCTGCGCGCCCAGTTCGCTTTCATCAAGGCCTGGAAGGGCGACCCTTGGGGGAATCTGGTCTATCGTCGCACAGCGCGCAACTTCAATCCAGTGATGGCGACGGCGGCCGACTACGTGATTGCCGAAGTGGAGGAGCTGGTGAAAGTCGGCGAGCTCGACCCCGCCCTCGTCCACACGCCCGGCATTTACGTGAACGCGATCTTCCAGGGCTCGAACTACGAAAAGCGCATCGAACGCCGCACCGTGCGAAAGAGAGTCAACTGATGGCCGCGTTGACCGGTGACGCCGCCCGCGAGTTCATCGCCCGGCGCGCGGCCCAGGAGCTGCGCGACGGCTACTACGTCAATCTCGGCATCGGCGTCCCCACTCTGGTGGTGAACTACATACCGACCGGCATGGACGTCATCCTGCAATCCGAGAACGGCCTGCTCGGCATCGGCCCCTGGCCCTATGAAGGCGAAGAGGATCCCGACCTCGTCAGCGCCGGCAAGGAGACCGTCACCGAGATTCCCGGCGCTTCCTACTTCTCCAGCGCCGACAGCTTCGCCATGATTCGCGGCGGCCACATTGACTTGAGCATCCTCGGCGCCCTGCAAGTGGACGAGAAGGGCAACCTGGCCAACTGGATGATCCCCGGCAAGATGGTCAAGGGCATGGGCGGCGCGATGGACCTGGTGGCCGGCGCCCGCCGCGTTATCATCGCCATGGAGCACACCGCCAAGGGCCAGCCCAAGATCGTCGCGCGCTGCACGCTGCCGCTCACCGGCGTCGCCGTCGTCAACACCATCATCACTGAGCTGGGCGTGATGGAAGTCACGCCGCAAGGCCTCGAGCTGCGCGAGGTCGGCCCCGGCGTCACGCCCGACGAAGTGCAGAAGGCGACCGATGCCCGGCTCCTCCTGGCGAAAGACTTGAAGGAAGCGCGGGTCTAGCCGTGGACTTGAAGTCCATCGTCGTCATCAGCCTCCACGACCCCAAGGAAAAAATCTGGGGCCAGTTGATTGCCATGACGCCGGCCGGCGTCACGGTGCGCGGCATTGACGTCAATTCTTTCGACGACTTCATCGCTCAGGTGAAGAACCCCGAGGAAGGCAACGTCGGCCTGGCGACCATTTTCTATCCCATGCACCGCGTCGAGCGCATCGCCCTCGACGAAGCCAAGGGCTCCATCCCTTCGCTCGCCCAGACTTTCGAGCACCACGTCGGCCGCAGCCTTCTCGACTACCTCGACTACGTCGCCACCCTTGACTAGTCAAGCGCTTCGTCTGAAGCGCGCCGACTTGTCATCCTGAGCGGAGCGCGAGCCCCAACGCAGTCGGGCTCGCGGCGAAGTCGAAGGACCTGCTTCTTGATTCCTTCTCCCCTTGGGTTATAGTCGAGCAGCTCATGCGCGCGCAGATCTTCACTCTCGCCAACCAGTTCACCATCCTGCGGCTGGCGCTGGTGCCGTTCTTTGTGCTGGCGGTGCTGGACGGGCGCTACGGCTGGGCGCTCGCTCTGCTGGTCATCGCCGGCCTCAGCGACTTCCTCGACGGCCTGCTGGCTCGCTGGCTCAAGCAGCGCACCCCGCTCGGCTCCTACCTCGACCCCATCGCCGACAAGCTCCTGCTCTCCACCTCGTTCGTGGTGCTGGCGGTGGCGCACAACGTCCCGTGGACGCTCACTATTCTGGTGCTGAGCCGCGACCTGCTCATCGTGGCCGTCGCTCTGGTCATCATCATCGGCGCCGGCTTCCGCCCCTTCCCGCCGAGTTTCCTGGGCAAGGCCTGCACCACGGCGCAGATTGTCGCCGTGTTTATCGTCGTGCTGGAAGAAGTCGCGCCCCGCGACTGGCTCGCCCTCCTCAAAGAGGTGCTGCTGTGGACCACCGCGGCCCTCACCGTACTTTCAGGGTTCCACTACGCCTATCGAACCGGTAAGATGCTTCCGGGGATACACGGCAAGCACTAGGTCATCGAGCTGCATCCAACTGCTGAGGTGCCCGCCACCTCATCCGAGTAGGAGGAGACGGTGTCGGACTTTTATCAGACCGGCATGGTGACGACGCTGCACCGGCTGGGGCAGCGCCGCATCGAGGAAATCGAAGGCGAGCTGGTGCGCTACGCTCGCGTCGCGCCCATGGCGCTGGTGCTGCCGGCGCTCTACTCCGAGTTCGAGACCCCGGCGATGGCGGGCATCCTCAAAGAGCTGCCCAAGATTCCCTACCTGGCGCAGATTGTTCTGAGCCTGGGGAATGCCGACGCCAAGCAATTCCTCGACGCCAAGCGCCGCCTGCTCGACGCCCACAAGAACGTGCGCATCATCTGGAACGAAGGCGAGCGCATCCAGGCCCTCTATCAACGCTTGAAGGACAACGGCCTCGACGCCGGCTCCCCCGGCAAGGGCCGCGCCTGCTGGATTGCCTACGGCTACGTGCTGGCCCGCAACCAGGCCCAGCTCATCGGCCTGCACGACTGCGACATCGTCAACTACAACCGCGAGCTCCTGGCACGCCTATTCTATCCCGTCGCCAACCCCAACCTGGATTTCGAGTTCTGCAAAGGGTTTTACGCTCGCTACACGACCAAGCTGCACGGGCGCGTGACGCGCTTGTTCGTCACTCCCTTCGTGCGCACCCTGGAGGAAGTCTTCGGCCACATGCCGTTCCTGTCCTACCTCGACAGCTTTCGCTACCCGCTGGCCGGGGAGTTCGCCATGGACGCCGAACTCGCGCGCGTGAACCGCATCCCGGCGGATTGGGGACTCGAAGTCGGCGTGCTCGCCGAGGTCTATCGCAACTGCTCAGTGAAGCGCATCTGCCAGGTTGATCTGGTGGAAAACTACGAGCACAAGCACCAATCGCTCTCCGCCGAGGACGCGCAAAAAGGCTTGATGCGGATGTCGGTAGACATCGCCAAGACCATGTTCCGCATGCTGGCGTCGGAGGGCGCGGTGCTTTCCGAGGGCGCCTTTCGCACCGTTCAGACCAAGTACGTGCGCACCGCCGAAGACACGGTCACCCGCTACCACGCCGACGCCATGATCAACGGTCTCGAGTTCGACCGCCACGAAGAGGAAGTCGCCGTGCAGGCTTTTGCCCGCGCCATCGCCCTGGCCGGCGAAGACTATCTCCGCGACCCGCTGGGCATTCCGCTCATCCCCAACTGGAACCGCGTGGTGGCGGCCATCCCGGATTTCTTCACTCAGCTCGAGCTGGCGGTGGAAGAAGACAATTAGCCTGACCTGGCAAGTTGGAACGGGGTAAATGGCGGAAGCTGACGTACTGAACGTAGAAGCCCAGCAGTCGCTGGAAAAACTGGGCGAGGCCGATATTGTCATCGGCATCCCCAGCTACAACAACGCCCGCACTATCAGCCACGTGGTGCAGGCGGTCAGCGCCGGCCTGGCCAAGCATTTCCACGACAACCGCGCCGTCATCATCAACTCCGACGGCGGCTCCAAGGACGGCACCCAGCAGATGGTTCTGGAGGCGCCGCTCGAAACCGAAAACCTGCTGCTGCTGCGCCATCCGCTGCACCCGGTGCACCGCATCAGCACGCCCTATGTCGGCCTGCCGGGCAAGGGCAGCGCCGTGCGCGCCATCTTCCGCGCCGCCCAGCGGTTGAAGGCGAAGTCGTGCGCCATTGTCGACTCTGACCTGCGCAGCATCACCCCCGACTGGATCGACCTGCTGGTGCGGCCCGTGCTTTACCACGAGTTCGACTACGTCTGCCCCTACTACCGCCGGCACCGCTACGACGGCACCATCACCAACAGCATTGTCTATCCGCTCACCCGCGCCCTCTACGGCACGCGCGTGCGCCAGCCCATCGGGGGCGAGTTCGGCCTCTCCGCCAAGCTGGTCGAGCGGCTCCTCAGCAAGAACGTCTGGGAGACCGACGTGGCCCGCTTCGGCATCGACATCTGGATGACCACCACCGCGCTGGCCGAGCGCTTCCGCGTCTGCCAGGTTTTTCTGGGCGCCAAGATCCACGACCCCAAAGATCCCGGCGCCGACCTCACCGCCATGCTGGTGCAGGTCGTGGGCTCGCTCTTCGGGCTGATGGAGGACTACGACAAAGTGTGGAAGGAGACCCACGGCTCCGTGCCCACGCCGCTCTACGGCTTTCGCTACACCGTCGGCCTGGAGCCGGTGCGCGTCAACCCCGAGCGGATGATGGAAGCGTTTCGCTTGGGCGTGCGCGACCTCGGCTCGGTGTACGAGAGCTTCCTGCAGAAGGACCTGGTGAGCTCGCTCCAGCAGTTGGCCCAGGCGCCGCCGGAGAAGTTCATTCTGGAGGACAGCACGTGGGTGGCGGCCCTCTACGACTTCG
>JAXIPK010000091.1:0-2693 GCA_045402975.1 Acidobacteriota bacterium | reverse complement strand
GTGGACTTTCATCTCTACTGACCCTCCGGTGGTGGTAAAATGGGTAGGTAGGATGAAGGTTCAGAGGCACCTCCGGAGGGAGTTCCTTCACCCCGCTGCGCGGGGGTTCAGGACAGGTAGGCATCCCTTTGCGGCGGAGAGCATCATAGTAGTAAGGCCGAGGGGAGGTGTCTGGCAAGGCCATGAGTGAGCAAAAACCCAACTCGAATTGGCAGCCCCATCTGCTGGATGAAAGCCAGCCCCTCTACAAGGCAATCTGGGAAAGCATCACGACCTTTCTGAGCGAGCCGATGGGCGCATCCGGGCAATCTGTGCCCCGCGGGGCGATGCCGCACACGCCGGGCTACCGCCTGGATGTGGAAATCGAGCCCTGGCACAAGGCCATCCCGGGAACCATGCACGACGTGCTGCACCCGGAAAAGCTCCCGCCCATGCCGGCCGGGACCAAGCCGGTCAAGATAGCCGACATCTGGAACCTGCACCTCTATGCCGGCCAGTTCCGGCGCAGCGAGCTCTATTCGATGCTGCTGCACGTGACGGTGCTGGGATTGTTCACCGTTCCCTTCCTGATTCAGTCCAGCGAGGCCAAGCAGCAACCCAAGCCCGCTGAACTCGTGGCGCTGGACGATATCGGCCAGTACAAAGTCAGCCTGCCGCCTTCGACCAAGAAGTCCGGCGGCGGTGGCGGCGGCGGCGAGCGCAGCCCGCTGAAGGCGTCCAAGGGCCGCTTGCCCAAGTTTTCGCTCAACGCGCAGTTGACCCCGCCGGCGGCGGTGATTCGCAACCCGAACCCGCGGCTGGCCGCAGTGCCCACCGTGGTGGTGCCGCCCGACATCCACATTCAGAGCCCGAACATGACGGCCTACGGCGACCCGAGTTCGACCTCGATGATTCCCTCGGGCGGGCCGGGCTTCGGCGGCGGCATCGGCACCGGCTCGGGCGGCGGCGTAGGCTCGGGCTCCGGACCCGGCGTGGGTCCGGGACGCGGCGGCGGCTACGGCGGCGGCGTGTTCCGCATCGGCGGCAGCGGGTCTGCCCCGAGCTGCCTCTACTGCCCCGACCCGGAGTTCTCCGACGAAGCGCGCAAAGCGCGCTACCAGGGCGTGGTGGTGCTGTGGGCGGTGGTGGATGAAGAAGGCCGCGCCCGCGACATCCGAGTTTCCCGCAGCCTGGGCATGGGCCTCGATGAGCAGGCCATCCGCGCCGTTCAGAACTGGCGCTTCAAGCCCGCCGAGCGCTACGGCAAACCCGTTCCGGTCTACATGACCATTGAAGTCAACTTCCGCCTCTTCTAACTTGCGGCGCCCCCTTTTCCTCTTCCTGCGCACCGTCTCGGTCGCTTGCGTGGTCTTGCTTTTCGGGCTGTCCGCTCAGGCACAGAACAAGACCGCCTCGGTGGAGTTCCTAGGGCAGGCCACGCCGTCCGGCGGGCGGCCGGAAAAGGTGATGCGGCATTCTTTCTATCTGCTGCGCGCCGGCCTGGAGGAAATTGAAAAACAGGCGAGCGCCGAGGTCCCGCCGCCCGACTTCAACGCCTTTGTCGATAAGCTGAACGTCAGCGACGAGCTCAAGGCCTGGATGAAGCGCGAGAAGCGCGCCGACCTGCACGGCGCCGAGTTCATCAAAGCGGTTACGGTGGACGACCTGATGAACGTCCCCGAGCTCAAGGAGGCCTACGTCACCCGCAACTTGACCATGGTGGGCCTGGGGTTTCCCCGGCACCCGAAAGCCACCGACAAGCAGAAGAACGAGGCGAAATACGAGGAGGCGGTGAAGAAGTACTGGGAGTCGGTGCGGACGTACGCCGTGGCGCAGCCGGAGAGCAAGGAGCAGATGGACGACCACCTGGTCGAAATCAACCCCGGCGCCGCCTGGCAAGCGCAGCTTGAGGCGCACCAACGCGCTGTGCGGCAGAAGATGGAGCAGCTCATTTACGCGCGCTACCTCGCCGGCCGCACCGAGACCGACTACGAAGGGATGGCGCGCTTCAGCGGGCTGGCTCCCGGCCGCTACTGGCTCACCAGCCTGTGGACGGAAGTGCGTGCCGGCGACGTCCACCTGCGCTGGGAGTTGCCGGTGGAGCTGGCGCCCGGGCAGTCGCTCTACCTCGAGCTCAACAATGCCAACGCGCTTCTCCCGACTCGCCGCTAGCCCGCCTTGACAGTTCTTCGCTCAGCCCTTTACCCTAGTTCCCTGCCTCATCGCGGCCTCTACTGCTGGGAGGTCGTCTAACTGGCAAGACATCGGACTCTGGATCCGAGAATCTAGGTTCGACTCCTAGCCTCCCAGCCAACCATTTCAATGGGTTAGCTGATTTGCTGCGGCAAAGTTGGGAACAGTTGGGAACAAAACCCGTTCCAACTTTGCAACTGCCTGCCGTTGCGATTCAGGCACCGCGTGGGTGTAGACCGAAAGCGTTGTGCCCAGGTCGCTGTGCCCAAGCAGCGCTTGAGTCGTTTTGATTGACTCCCCCAGATCGCTCAGCAGCGTGGCGTGCGTATGCCGAAATCCGTGCCAGCCGCCCCGAGGAAGCTCCAGCGTGTCACAAAAGGGGTAGATGACCTCTTCGAGCACCTTCTGCGGGTTCAAGGGCTGCCCCGTTTTGTCGCAAAAGACCAAGCCGTCAGGTTCCTTACGGCTTGTGGCGTCCTAATGCTCCAACAGCGCGGAACAAAGAGTCCCACTCATCGGAA
>JAXIPK010000117.1:0-8944 GCA_045402975.1 Acidobacteriota bacterium | reverse complement strand
ATCAAGCCCCAGCGTGAGCCCCACGCTTCGCGTTCCTGAGTCATTCACCCTCCAGCCCGCGTGAGTTTATGGGCAGCCAATTTGGCTGTCAAGGGACTCGTGGGCAGCCGCGGATTGACATCCTGCGACCTTTTTGACACCTTCTTTCGCATAGCCCGTTATGCCGACTTCGCCGCCAAAGTATCAGCCGCAACTGAACGCCGTCTGGGGTGCAGCGCTGTCTCTGCTGGCGCTGGTTCTGAGTCTCTTGGCGGGCGCGGTGGTGCTGGTTTTCATTTTCGGCGTGCTGGCGGCGGGGTTCCTGCTCGTGCTGGGCTGGAAAGGGCTTGGAGCTTGGCGGAATCGCCTCCTGTGGCGGTTGCGCAACCGTCTGGTGGTCGCCTACGTGCTCATCGGCCTCATCCCCGTTGTTCTCCTCGCCCTGATGGGCGTAATCGCCGGCTGGACTCTCTACGGCAAGGTGGCGGTCTACCAGGTGACGGGTGAGTTGGAGCGCGTGCAGGCCGAGTTGGCCGACATGACCTCCGACATCGCCTCTTCAGTGAGAATGGCCGGGGCGCTGGAGGGGCAGCTGCGCCCCGAGGTCGTTGCGCGCATCCTTGAGGCCCACAAAGCCGCTGCGGTTGAGCACCTGCAAGGCGTCGAAGTCCGCGTGGTCCCGGCCGCGGGCGGCGACATTCCCGCCTGGCTGCGGGGTCAGCGCTTCGCCGGCGTTTTGGTCGGCGACCAAGTAGAGCTGGTGGCGGCGCGTCCCACGACAGTCGCCGGGCAGCCCTTGACCGTTGTGGCTCGTCTCCTGCTCAGTGAAAACGTCCTGGCCTATATCGGCCGAGAGGTCGGGCCGGTATCCGTTCAGGAGTTGAGCGAAGAGGCCGGGCAGGGTGGTGCCGGCCGTTCTCTTCCCATCGGCACCAAGACCTATTTCATCCGGAGCGAGACCGTGGGCCGCCGCTCTCTGCCGCCGGCGGAGGGTTGGTGGGACGTAACTCTGGCGTTGGCCGGCACGCAGCCGACGCACTTGTGGGCGACGGGGAAGGAAGGTCCGCCCCTGGTCGTCTTTGTGCAATCGCGGCTCTCTGCGGTTCACACCCAGCTCTCCTATCGGCTGGGAGAGTTTTCCGGCGTGCCCTTCACCGTCTTCACCGCCTTTGCCGTGCTGTTCCTGCTGCTGGAATTCGTGGCGATGCGTACCGGTATCCGTCTGACGCAGACCATCACCGGCACCGTCAACGACCTGCAGGAAGGCACCGAGAAGATTCAAGCCAGTGACTTCTCCCACCGCATCCGGATTCGCAGCCACGACCAGTTGAGCGGCCTGGCCTCGGCGTTCAATTCCATGACCGCCTCAATTGAGCGGCTGATTGCGGAGTCGCAGGAGAAGCAGCGCCTGCAGAACGAGCTGGAGATTGCCCGCCAGGTGCAGGAGCAGTTGTTCCCCAGCCAGGCGCCCCAGCTCACCACTCTCGAAGTCGTAGCCCGCTGCCGCCCGGCGCGGATCATTGGCGGCGACTATTTCGATTTCGGACTGGCGGGCGAGGGCCAACTCATCTTCACCATCGGCGATGTCAGCGGCAAAGGCATCTCCGGCGCGCTGCTGATGGCGACGATTCAATCGGCGCTGCGCAGCGCCATCTACGCCAGCCGCCTAGAGGGCAGCCTGGGCCGCCTGAGCGTGGCGGAGCTGGTCACCCGAGTGAACCGCCAGTTGTGCGCCACCACCAGCCAGGAGAAATACTCTACCCTCTTCATCGGCCACTACGACGATGACACGCGGCTTCTCACCTACTGCAACGCCGGCCATCTCCCGCCGGTGGTCTTTGGCGCGGGACGAACGGAAGAGTTGTGCGCCGGCGGGCCGGTAGTAGGCCTGTTCCGCGAGGCCACCTATGAGGAGGCCACTGTGGAGCTCCGCGGCGGCGACTGGTTTGCCGCCTTCACCGATGGCCTGACCGAAGTTGAGAATGCCTACGAAGAGGAGTTCGGCACGCAGCGCCTGCTGGCCTTCATCCAACGCACGGCCGACGGCGCTTCTCCGGAGCGCCTGGTGGATATGACTCTGGCCGAGCTCGATGTGTGGGCGCCGGGAATGGAGGCCAGCGACGACCGCACCTTGCTGGTGGCGCGGGTGCGCTGAAAAGCTCTGGTATACTCTGCCCTGCGTTTCCAGGAGTCGCTTCCTTGTCTCTGGCTCATCGTGCAGTTCTGATTACCGGCGCCGGCCGCGGCTTGGGGCGGGGAATCGCTTTGGCGCTGGCCGGCGAAGGAATGCGGCTGGCCCTGTGCTATCGCGGCAACCGCACCGCCGCCCAGCAGACCGCCCGGCAGATCCAGAGCATCGGCGCTGAGGCTCTGGTGCTGCAGGCCGACGTCACCGTGCCGGCTCAAGTGCAGAAACTGGTTGCCGGAACTCTCAAGCACTTCGGACGCATCGACGTGCTCATCAACAATGTGGGCGAATTCAGCTGGCATCCAGTAAGCGAGAGTCCAGTGGAGGAGTGGGAAAAAGTTTTCGAATCGAACCTGTTCAGCGCCTTCTACGTCAGCAAGGAAGTGCTGCCCATCATGCGGCGGCAACGCTGGGGCCGCATCGTCAACCTCGGCGCCGTCGGAGCGGAGCGGGCCTTCGGCCAGGCGAAGATCTCCGCCTACTCCGCCGCCAAGGCGGCTCTGGTGGCGTTCACCCGCTCGCTGGCTATCGAAGAAGCCCGCCACGGCATCACCGTCAATGTGGTCAATCCGTCCATCGTGGATGACCAGGCGCTGACGCGCGAAGACGCCGAGCGCATTAAGGACACTCGGTTTCCCATTGGCCGCCCGCCCTCGGCCGAAGACGTGGCCGCCGCCATCAAGTTCTTCCTTTCCGAGGACGCCGCCTACACCACCGGCCAGGTGCTCACCGTCAGCGGCGGATGGATGCTGTGAGCCGGCTCACCGCCTAGACGGTCTACCTTCCATGAAAATTCTCACCGCCGAGCAAATGCGCGGCCTCGACCGGGCGACCACCGAGCGCGCCAACGTCTCCTACCGCCAACTCATGGAGAACGCCGGGCGCCAACTCGCCGACTTCATCCTGGAGGAGATGCTCGCGGAGCGTCTGCGGGACGACCGGCCGGTGGTGGTTTCGATTCTCTGCGGCAAGGGCAACAACGGCGGCGATGCTCTGGTGGCGGCACGGCATTTCTGGGAGCGCGGACTGAAGCCTCGCGTGTGTCTGCTGGCGCGGGCTTCAGAGCTCAAGGGAGATGCGCGCGCCAACTACGAAGCCTTCCTTCAGCTCGGGGCGAGTGTTGAAGAGTTGGCGGAGCCGGCGGATTGGCAGCGCGAGCGAAGCACGGTGCTTGATTGTGACATCCTGGTGGACGGCTTGCTGGGCACCGGCCTGACGGGCCCGGTTCAGGGACACCTGGCTCAAGTCATCAGTGATGTGAATGCGCGCCGGGACTACCGCGTGGTGGCCGTGGACATTCCCTCCGGACTGCCGTCCGACACCGGTGGGCCGTTGGGGGAGTCCATCCGCGCCGATGCCACCCTCACCTTCACCGCGCCCAAGCGAGGCCAGGTCTTCGCGCCCAACTGCCTGCGCGTGGGCCGGCTGGCCGTGGCTCCCATTGGGACGCCCGACGAGATTTTGGAGGGAGACTCCAACTTGTGGCTGAACTTGAGCGTCGCGCGAGACTTCTCCCGCTTGCCCTTGCTCCGCGAGCCCGGCGCTCACAAGGGCGACTTCGGTCACGTCCTGCTGGTGGCCGGCTCGCGCGGAAAGACCGGCGCCGCTGCTCTGGGCGGCAAGGCAGCCTTGCGCATGGGCGCGGGGCTGGCAACGGTTGCGACGGCGGCCGGCAGTCAGCCGGTAGTGGCCTCGATGGTGCCGGAGGTCATGACCGAGCCGCTGCCCGAAACCGAGAGCGGCTCCATTTCCAATCGCGCCCTGGACTATGGCCGCTTCGCCAAGCTGCTGGAAGGGAAGTCCGTGCTAGCGATGGGGCCGGGATTGGGCACGCATACTGAGACCACGCAGTTCGTCCGCGCGGTGCTGGAGCAGTTCGAGCTGCCCATCGTGCTCGACGCCGACGCCCTCAACGCGCTGGTGGGTCAACTCGACGTCCTGCGCCGGAGAAAGTCTCGCCTGGTGGTCGTCACCCCGCATCCCGGCGAGATGGCGCGCCTGCTGGGAACGACCAGCGACGAGGTGCAGAGGCAACGCCTCGAGGTGACGCAGAAATTTGCGCGCGAATTCGAAGTTTTTGTTATCCTCAAGGGCCATCGCACCGTGGTTGCCTCCCCGGATGGGCAGGTGTGGGTGAATCCCACCGGCAACCCGGGAATGGCTACGGGCGGCACGGGCGATGTGCTGACGGGACTGGTGGCCGGCGCACTGGCGCAGTTCCCGTCGGCGAAACCGGCGGAGGCGCTTTGCCTGGCGGTTTTTCTGCACGGACTGGCGGGCGATGCCGCCGCCGGAGCGCAGGGCGAGCAGGCGTTGATTGCCTCCGATCTCATCGAGGCGCTGCCGCGCGCCTGGCTATGGTTGCGAGACCGACTTGAGGCGGACGACCCAGGACGTTATTACCTCGTCCCCTGAAGAAACCGTGGCCTTCGGCCGGGAGCTGGCGGCGCGGCTCCGGGCGCCGGCGCTGGTGCTGCTCTCGGGCGAGCTGGGCGCGGGCAAGACAACGCTGGTGAAGGGGCTGGTCAGCGGGCTCGGGCTGGCGGAGGAAGAGGAAGTAACCAGTCCTTCGTTTGTGTTTGTGCACGTGTACGGGAAGCCTCCGCGGCTCTATCACGTGGACCTCTACCGCGTGGATGAAGTGGCGGACCTGGAGTCGTTGGGGTTGGAAGACCTGATGGCGGAAAAGGCCATCGTGGTGGTGGAATGGGCGGAGCGGTTGAAGCTGCCGGAGCTGCGGCCGGCTTTGCGGATCCAAATGGAAGCAGTGTCGGATGTTCAACGTCGAATTCGCGTGGAAGGCGGCAACGATGAATAAGTCACAGTATTCGTTCAAGGCAGTTTTGGTGGTCGTGGCGGCGGGCGTACTGCTGGCGTGTGGGGGCGCACCGAAGTCCCAGTTCTACACATTGTCAACGTCGCCGGCGGCCTCGGGCTCGTCGGGGTCCTCCTCGAGCCAGGTGGGGGTGGCGGCTCCCCGCGCCTCTCATATGCTGCGGCAGGATCGGGTGGTCTATTTCACCGCCGACAACGAGCTGAATTACTATGCCAACCATCGCTGGGCGGATACACCTCCGCGGCTGGTTCAAACGCAGCTCATGCGGCAGCTGAATGCCTCCGGCCTATTCGGCAACGTCGTTGCCTACCGGGCGCAGAAGGGGCTCGACTATGTCCTTCGCGGCCGCCTGCTGGCGATGGAGGAAGTGGACACCGCAACCGAAATCAAGGCCCGCTTCGGCCTGGAGCTGGAACTGGTGCGGCAGGAAGATGACCGCGTGGTGTGGACCGGCCGGCACAGTTGCGAGCGCCCCGTGGGCGTCAAGAGCGTCGGTGCGTTGGTCGACACGATGAACGGCTGCGTGCAGGAGAGTCTGGGTGAGCTCGCGCGCTCCCTGAGCGCCGCCCTGCCGGAAGTGGATGCGGCGCGCAAGGCGGAGTCGAAAGCCAAGCCATGAGCCCGGTTGCCCCCGAGTGGGCACTGATTCTTGGCGCCTCCAGCGGTTTCGGGGAAGCCACCGCGGTTGAGTTGGCACGCGCGGGGATGAACATCTTCGGTGTTCACCTCGACCGTAAGTCCACGCTGCCGCACGTCGAAGAAGTCATGGGCAAGATTCGCGCTCACGGGCGCGAAGCCGTCTTTTTCAACTCCAACGCCGCCGACTCCGAAACCCGCAAGGACATCGTCGAAAAGATGGAAGGCAAGCTGAAAGACTCGTCGCCCCCGGGGACGGTGCGAGTCCTTTTCCACTCGCTGGCTTTCGGCACCCTCAAGCGTTATGTGAGCGACGACCCGGGCGGAGCCGTGGACCAGAAACAGATGGAAATGACCGTGGACGTGATGGGGAACAGCCTCGTCTACTGGGCCCAGGACTTGGTGCATCGCGGCCTTATGGGCGCCGGAGGGCGCATCTATGCCATGACCAGCGCGGGCGGCAGCCGCGTCATCCCCAGCTACGGCCCGGTGTCGGCCGCCAAGGCGGTGCTCGAATCCCACATCCGCCAACTGGCCATGGAGCTGGCGCCGAAGGGCATCACCGCCAACGCCATTCGGGCCGGCGTCACCGATACGCCGGCGCTGCGCAAGATTCCCGGCAACGAAGTTCTTCTTGAAGGGGCGCGCCGCAAGAACCCTCACGGCCGGTTGACCACGCCCGCCGATGTAGCAGCCGCCGTGGCTGTGCTCTGCCACCCGAACACCCACTGGATCACCGGGAATGTAATTGGCGTGGATGGCGGGGAAGATATCGTCGAGGTCAGTTAAGCACTTCCTGCAGGATCCGGTAAGCCGCGTAGAGCATCGGTACCAGGAAGACAATCAACAGCCGCAAAGCCGCCAGGCGAAGGGCCGCCTTGCGCAGGTTGGGCGGCTCTTGAAGCGCCTGCGGGTCGTGCTCCCCGCAGAACATTCTCCCCTCTTCGGCGTCCCGGGGACAGCGCCGCCCGCGCGAATCAAGATAGTGGCACTGCGGCATTCTCCAATTCCCCCTGCCAGCCTACCATGAGTGTGCTATAGTCAACCGCCGCTCTTCCTGAGAACTCATGGGCTCTGCCGAACAAGCTTCGGGCGGTCTGGCGCCGCATTCGCCGTCGCTGGAGCTCAACCAGCTCTCCGTCGGCGTCGACAACATCCGCTTTGACGTTTTTCTCAGCCCCAGTTGGCGCGAGCAGGCCGCCCAGTACCTCTTCGAGCAAATCCTGCACCACGCCCAAGCCACCCTGCGGGACTTGTACCCCAGCGACGCGCGCGCCCGCAGCGCCAGCGCGGCGGAGTTTCGCCGCCGCACCCAGCAGCTTCTGCAGGAAGCCCTGAACCAGGCCAAGGAACGGAACAACATCCAGGTCGACCTGCTGGCCCGAGTGGCGGTGACCAAGTGGCTGGTCGCCGAGCTCTCTCGCCAGTTTTCCCAGCTCACCATTGCCTGCAAGGAGAGAGTGGAGAAGAAGGGAAGCGTGCGCCTCGGCGACAGCATGGACGCCTTCGTGCAGCGCTCCAAGGTGGCCGACTTTCAGGCCAGCCGGCGCCCCGTGCTGCGCGCCACCGGCGAGGTGCTTTCCCAGATCCTGCTGGAGATGGAAGAGAGCACGCTGCAGCCGGGCCGCAATGCGTTGTTCGGCTCAGGCTTTGCCGATGCCTACCAGATTTTCCGCAATCGGATGATTTTCTCCGAGAACCCCAACGATGCCGTCATCCACCTCGAGCACTACGTGATGCTGGGCCATTTCCAGACTGACTCGGACCGCGAGGACCTGGTCGTGGATGTGATGGCGCAGCTCCTGCGCGAGCGCGGCCTGGCATTGCCGGAAGGCGATGAGCTGGCCAAGCTCGAGCAGCAGCGCGACAAGATTGTCGATTCACTCCAGGAGCTCAACCGCCGCTTGCGCGAGGCCGAGCAGGAGCTGGAAGCCCTGACCGGTTCCGGTGCGGGCCGCAGCCTCGGTTTGAGCTGGCTGGGAGGCCGAAAGCGCGCCAGACGGCCGGGCGTTACGCAGCGGGACGCCGAGCGGATGGTCAAGGTCTTCGAGGAAACGCGAGGCGAACTAGTTGAACAGGTGGAGGGCTTGGAAGCCAAGATTGCCTTCCACCGCCAGCGGCAGGAGGCGCGACTGAGCGAAGTCCTGAGCAACCCGGACAACGCCGAGCGCTTGTTCGGGGGACTCACGCCCAGTGGCACTGCGGCGCCCAAGTCGCCGCAGCAGGAATCGATGCTGCGGCAGTTGTACACGCAGCTCGAGCGCGCCGGGATGCTTTCGTTCATCCTGACCAGCTATCTGCTGAAGCCGGTGTACAAAGAGTTCTGCCCGCCGCTCAACCCGCAGCAGCTCAAGCACGCCCTGGTTGACCGCCACGGCTGGGACGAGCTGGAAACTTTGCTCGACCGCTTTCCCACCAAGAACTTTCCGCTGGAAGCCCTGGAAGATGTGGGCCACCGACTGCGCCACCTGACCCGCAGCGAGGCGGAAACGCTGCTGGTGCGCTTTGCCCGTGACCTGATGCGGTTGCGGCGCGGCGCGCTCCATCGCCAGTTGCTCGCCGCCGCCATGGACAAGGTCAACCTCGTGGTTGACGAGAAGACGCGCCACGTGTCGCACCTCAACGGCACCCTCTACGAATTCGTGCTGGAGACCGAGCGTGAGGCCCGCGAAGAGCGAGTGGTAACCCACGTCGTGGTCAAGGCCGACGTGCGCGACTCCTCGCGCATCACCGAAGACCTGATGCGGCGCGGCCTCAACCCCGCCACTCATTTCAGTTTCAACTTCTACGAGCCGGTGCGCAAGCTGCTGGAGCAGTATTCGGCGGCGAAGATTTTTATTGAGGGCGACGCGTTGATTCTCGGCATCTTTGAGACCGAAACCAACCGCGCCTACCATCGGCCGGTCGCCAAGGCGTGCCTGCTGGCCAAAGAGATTATCCGCGTCTGCCAGACTTACAACGAGCGCGCCCGCGCCAACGACCTACCCATCCTGGAGCTGGGCATCGGCATCGCCTACCAAAACTCGCCGCCGCACTACGGGGCCGACGGCGAATCCCGCATCCTGATTTCCGCCGCGCTCAACACCTCCGACCGGCTGGCCAGTTGCACGCGCCTGGCGCGGAAGCTGCTGGCCGCGCAGAACGGATTGTTTCGCATCTACTGCTTCCAGGGTTACCCGCCCCTTGGCGGCACGCGAGCTTCGCGCACGATGAGCTTTTCAAAACTCTGCCCCAGCGGCACCGTGCCGGAGTAGAGAGCGACCTCCTCTTTTCCTCCCAACAGGTCGCCGCTCAGCGTGGTGCGG
>JAXIPK010000128.1:0-3154 GCA_045402975.1 Acidobacteriota bacterium | reverse complement strand
CCCGCATCGCGGCGCTGGCCACGGCGCGACGATGGCAGGTGCTCGAGCGGCGGTGGAACCGGCTGGTGCTCACGGGATTGATCCTCTACGGCTGGGCGCTCTTCCTGGTCATCTGGCCGCTGCTGCCGACGGTGACGGAATGGCTGGGCCAGCAACTGCGTTTGCCGTGGTTTGCCGTGGTGGGACTGGCGCTGCTTCTGTGGTGGTCATTCTGCTGGGTGATTGGCATCGGGCTGCTCCCGCTGTTGCGGGACGAAAAGGCCGAGCTGGAGGAGAAGGTCACATGAGCACTGCCGTGCGCGATACGAAAACGACTTTGAAGGCCGAACTGGGGATCATCCACCCGGTGGCGTGGCTGGTGGCGGGAGCCTTCCTGCTGTTCTGGTTTCTGGTGCCGATGCCGTTTCTCTACGGCTCGGCCCGGCCGGGGCCGGGCGAGCCCCCGCTGTGGGTGCTGGCTGCGCTGCTGAGCTTTGCGGGGCTGGTGCTGGGGCTTTGGGTGCTGATGGTTTTCTACGTCAACGCCGACGCCAAGCGCCGACAGATGAACCGGCTGCTGTGGACGCTGCTGGTGATTTTCATTCCCAACGCCATCGGGTTCATCGTCTACTTTCTGATGCGCAAGCCGATTGCGTGGCCCTGCCCCAAGTGCCGCGCGCCGCTGCACCCCGACTTTGTCTTCTGCCCGGCCTGCGGGTTCGAACTGGCGCCGAAGTGCCCGAGCTGCCACAAGGCGGTCGAAAGCGGCTGGGTGGCCTGCGCGTTCTGCGGGGCCAGGCTGGGCTGAGGACTACTTCTTCTGCTCGCGGCGCTGCAGCTCCTGGTCCCACCAGGTGCGGGCCGCGGCAATGGACGATTGGTTCTGCGAGGGCGGCTGGCCGTACTTCCACTTGAAGTCGTGGTTGTTGAGCCGGGAGTAGACTTCCATAGCGATGTCGCTGACGTAGACCGGGCCTTCGGCGCCGAGGCCCGACCCAGGGGCGGAGGGCAGGCGGCGACTGTCACGCAGCTTGCGCAGCAGGAACAGCATGACGTTGTCCTTGGTGCGCCCGTCCACCAGCTCCCCCACGGCATAGACGTAGCGCGCGGTCTTCAGCGGCGGCAGGTAGGACGATTCGACCTGGCGCATCAACTCATCGCACAGCGGCTTTGGGTCCTTCCCCACGGCAATGCGGGCGATGTCGATGCGGACCCCGCGCTTGGGCAGCAGGCGCCGGGCGGCCTCGCGGATGCTGTTGGTGTCACCCTGGCTCAACAAACGATCCAGCACACTGCGCGCGTGGCCGAGCGGCATGCCGTCGAAGCTGTCATCGAAACTGACCCGGGGTTCGCCCGGCTCCAGCTCCAGCTCAATGGGCAGCAGGCGGTTGAGCAGGCCGGGGCGCGCTTCCACCTGGCGCGCGGGCTGCGGGGGCCAGCGCTCCTTGCTCACTCTAAGCTCGTAGAAACCGGGGGCAACGTCTTGGAAACAAAACACGCCATGCGGGTCGGAGGTCATGGTGGCCACCGGCGCCTCGCCGGGTGGGATGGAAAAGAGCTTCGCTTCCGCGGCTTCGACAAACCCCTGGCTTTCGTCAATGACCACGCCGCAAATCCAGCCGGTGGTAGCCGAGGGGCCCGGTTGTTCTTGTTCTAGCGCAGCCGCCGAAAGGCAGGCGGCGGTGATCAGGGCGAACCCGGCCAGGGATATTCGACGCCTCAGCATCATGACAATAATACCAGCCCGGCGGGGCAGACGGCCACGCCCCGGAGGGCTTGTTTTCAGGACTATGCAACCGCACCCTCTGCCGGCGCAGGTGGGCAAAAAAAACTGAACGAAACGCGCTCCTCAACCGTTATCTTGCTTAGAATGGTGTTCCCGGGGCCCAAAGCCGTTTTTACAATTCTTTACCGGGTTTTACCCTGCCATGACACATCGCGGGCCGGCGCTGAGGTAGAGTCCCCGGTCGTCGAAGCCCAAGTCAGGGGTAGCGAGGAACACCCATGAAACAGAAGAAGTGGTGGCGCTGGGACGCGCGGATGCGGATGCTGCTGACGCTGGAGCTGGCCATCGTGCTGCCGGCGGCGGCGCTCATCGGGTTCAGCGTCTGGAACCTGCGCTCCCTCTACCGCGACAAAACGATTGAGGCCGCCATCCAGCGCGACTTCCACCAGTTCCTAACCATCGCCGAAAAGCGCATCAACAAGCGGATGTTCCAGCAGATCGGGGAGATCCGGCAGCAGTTGGGCTCGCTGGAGGAGCCTCCGGCGCACCGCCTGGAGATGATTATCGAGTCGCAGCCCGGCCTGGCCCATGCTTTCTACTTCGATCCCAAGCGCGGCTTTACCCTGCGCTCCTGCAAGTCGCGTTTGCAGGACCCCAAGTTTCGTGAGGAAGCCGAGTACACCGCCGCCAGCATGGCCACCTGGATGCCGACGGAGGCCAAGGACTACGTCCTCAAACTGCGGCGGATGGAAGGCAACGACCCCGATCCGTACGTGGTTTACGATCGCTGGCAGATGCGGGGGGATACGAAAGTGTACGAGATTGTCGCTGTCTTCCTCCCGCCCAACCTGCCCGAGAATCAGGTGGCGCTGGCGGGCGTCATCTTCGACTCTGACTATCTGAAGGACGACTTCTTCCCCGGCGCGCTGAATCACCTGACCACGCTCAAGAACGAGAACGCTACCGGCGAGGAGTATTCCAAGGTCGCCCTTATGGTCCGGCCGCGGGGCAAGGACATGACGCCGCTGGCGGCTTCCAAGGGCTGGGAGGGCGAGGCGGAAGTGGAACGGAACTTCGACGCCGTCTTCCGCTACATGACCTTGGGCATCAAGTTCACCGGGACCACGGTGGACGCCATCGCCCACGGCTTCCTGCAGACCAACTTCCTCATCCTGGGTGCGCTGTCGCTGCTGATGGCCGGAGGCGTCTGGCTCACCTACCGCAACGTCGCCCGCGAGATGGCGCTGGCCAGGCTGAAGTCGGATTTCGTCTCCAACGTCTCGCATGAGCTGCGCACGCCGCTGGTGCTGGTGCGTCTGTTTGCGGAGACGCTGGAGATGGGGCGGGTGAACCCCGACAAGTACCAGGAGTACTTCCGCATCATCCGCAAGGAGAGCGAGCGGCTGACCGCGCTCATCAACAACATCCTCGACTTCAGCCGCATCGAAG
>JAXIPK010000239.1:0-12089 GCA_045402975.1 Acidobacteriota bacterium | reverse complement strand
CACCGCTGGCTCACGCGCGAGCCGCATCCTGCCGGCTCGGAGAGCAACAACGAGCTGGCGCGAGGCATCGCCGAGCGGTGGAAGGAATACGGTCTGGAGGACGTCCGCATTCATCGCTACGACGTTCTGAACTCGAGTGCGCGCGAGGTGGTGGTGGAGATGGTCAGCCCCAGCCGCTATCGCGCGTCGCTGCGCGAAGCGCCCTACGACGTCGACCCGGACACGAAGAATCCAAACATCTCCGGCGCCTATCTATCGCTCTCCGCCTCGGGCGAGGTCACCGCCCCTCTGGTCTACGCCCACAGCGGCAACCCGGAGGACTACGACTATCTGAAGAAACGCGGCATCGACGTGCGCGGCAAGGTGGTTCTGGTGCGCTACTCGGAGCCGTACAGCTACCGCGGCTTCAAGGCGCTGACCGCGCAGCAGCGCGGCGTCGCCGCCCTGCTCATCTACTCCGACCCCGCCGAGGATGGCCATCGCCGCGGCGCGGTTTTTCCTGAAGGCCCCTGGGGGCCGGAGAGTCACATCCAGCGCGGCGCCATCACCTACGACTTCATCGTGCCGGGCGATCCGCTCACGCCGGGCTGGGCGTCGGTGGAGGGCGCGCGGCGCATTCCCGTGGAAGAAGCCGCGTCGGTGCCGCGCATCATGGCGGTGCCGCTGTCCTGGCAGGACGCCAAGCCGCTGCTCGCGCAGCTCGACGGCCCGGCGGCGCCGAAGGCCTGGCAGGGCGGTTTGCCGCTGAAGTACCGCCTCGGGGGCGGCCGCGTGCAAGTGCACGTCAAGGTGGAGATGGACACGCGGGTGCAGCCGAACTATGTGGTTGAAGGCCGCATTCGCGGGGCGGAGTTCCCCGACGAGTGGGTGGTGATGGGCAGCCACCACGATGCCTGGGTTTTCGGCGGGGTGGATGCTTCCAGCGGCAGCGCCGCTCTGATGGAGCTGGCGCGGACGCTGGGGGAGTTGAAGAAGCAAGGGGTGCGCCCGCGCCGCACCCTGGTGCTGTGCAGTTGGGACGGGGAAGAAGTGGCGCTGACTACTTCGACGGAGTGGGGCGAACAGTTTGCCGCCGACTTGAAAGAGAAGGCGGTGGCCTACATCAACGTCGACCCGGGCGTAGGCGGTCCCGAGTTCGAAATCACCGCCGTGCCCTCGCTGGCGCCGCTGGCGGTGGAGGTCAGCCGCTCGCTCGACGACCCCACCGGCAAGACGCTCTATCAAGCCTGGAAAGAGTCGGCGGCGCGCGAGCGCAAGGGAAAGAAGAAATCCATTTCCGACAGCGAGCTGGTCAACACGCGCGTGGGCAGCGGCTCCGACCACACGGTTTTTCTCAACTACCTCGGGCGGCCGGTGGTGCTGCCGGGATTCACCGGCCCGTACGGCGTTTACCATTCCGCCTACGACGACTTCTACTGGATGAACCGGTTCGGCGACCCCGGCTACCGCTACCACCGGTTGTTGACGCAGTTCTGGGGCGTGCTGGCGTTGCGGCTGGCCAATGCTGAGGCGCTGCCGCTGGACTTCGTCACCTATGCGCAGAACGTCCGCCAGTTTGTGGACGAGATTGCGAAGCGGAAGAGGGTAGCGCGGCAGGTTGACCTGCGGCGCTTGCAGCAACGCGGGGCGGAATGGGAGCAGGCCGCGCGCGCCCTTCGTCAGACCATCGACGAGTCGCTCCAGCGGGGCCTGCTCACAGCCGAGCAGGCCACGCGGTTGAACCGGAACCTGATGCAGGTGGAGAGCAACTGGCTCGCGCCAGAGGGTATTCCTGGTCGGCCGTGGTTCAAGCACTTGCTCTATGGCACGCGGTTTACCTACGCGCACCTGGAGCTTCCCGCGCTCACCGAAGCGGTCGAGCGCGGCGATTGGAAGGCAGCGCAAGCGGAGGCGACACGACTGGAAGAAGCTCTGGTCAAGAACACAGCCCTGCTCAATCAGGCAGCGGCGGAACTGGGGATGAAGAAATGAATCTGCGAAGACTGTGCCGAGTCGGGCTGCTGGTTGGCTGCGCGATGGTGAGCGCGTGGGCAGCCGACAAGCCTCGGGCGCGCGCGCTGGGTGTGCCGTTCGACGGCACGCCCGGCCCGCTCAACGCCATCACCGACGTGGCCGGCGTTGAGGTCGGCCACAGCACCATCATCCGCGGAGAAGGGAAGCTGCAAGTGGGCGTGGGCCCGGTGCGCACCGGCGTCACAGCCATCTTCCCACGCGGGAAGAAGTCATTCGAGCCGGTCTTTGCTGGGTGGTTCTCGCTGAACGGCAATGGCGAGATGACCGGAACCACCTGGGTCGAAGAGTCGGGCTTCCTTGAAGGGCCGGTTCTCATCACCAACACGCACAGTGTAGGCGTGGTGCGTGACGCGACCATCGCCTGGCAACTCCGCCAGGGCGCGACGGCGCAACCGTGGTCGCTGCCGGTGGTGGCGGAGACGTGGGACGGCCACCTGAACGACATCAACGGATTTCACGTTAAGCCCGAGCACGTCAATGAAGCGCTGGACGCGGCGCGCTCCGGCCCAGTGGCCGAAGGCAACGTGGGCGGCGGCACGGGAATGATTTGCCACGAGCTCAAGGGCGGAATCGGGACGGCCTCGCGGAAGCTCACCGAGAAGGAAGGCGGCTACACGGTGGGCGTGCTAGTGCAGTGCAACTACGGACTGCGCCGCACGCTGCGGGTCGCCGGCGTGCCGGTGGGCCAGGAGATTCGCGAGCAACTGGTGTATGAGCAGGACACCGGCTCCATCATTATCGTGGTGGCGACCGATGCGCCGCTGCTGCCGCATCAATTGAAGCGGCTGGCGCGCCGGGCGGCGCTGGGGCTGGCGCGCAACGGCAGCATCAGCGGCAACAGCTCCGGCGATATCTTCATTGCCTTCTCGACCGCCAACGCCGGCGCCGCCCAGCCGACCGGCCTGCCGCAGCTGACGATGGTGCCGAATGACCGCATCTCGCCGCTCTTCCAGGCGACCGTGGAGGCGACCGAGGAAGCCATCATCAACGCGCTGGTGGCCGCCGAGACCATGACTGGCGCGGACGACCACAAGGTCATCGCGCTGCCGCACGACCGCCTGCAGAAAATCCTGAAGAAGCACAACCGGCTGGCCACGCCCTAGGGCATGGTGCCGGGGGACGGAATCGAACCGCCTACGCCGGCCTTTTCAGGGCCGCGCTCTACCACTGAGCTACCCCGGCACGAGGTGAGAACTCAATTCTAGGTTCGGTGTCGAAAAGCGTCAAGTTGACGAAGCAGACAAAGAAGAGAAGCCTCAGGGGCTAAAGCCCATTCTTGATTGCGCTCCTGACGGCACGACTGAAGTCGTGCCCTCCCGGGCGGGGCCACTCTGGGCGCCGTCTATTGATGATGAGTCCAGATGCGGGCGGACTCAGACTCGAACGGGTAGACGTGCACCATCCAGCCGAAGAGGTGGGCGCGCCAGCGTCCACCGGCTTCGTCGCACTGGGCTTCGGTGCCGATGGAGCCGCGCGCGCCGAAGCGCGTCCAGTCGGCGGTGCGCTCGGCGCCGCGCGTCGGCAGGCAGATGTTGATATGCTGGTGCCAGCGGGCCACGCTGAGCGGGATGCGCTGGTTGAGGTCGTCTTCGTCCGACAGGCGTGAAGCGGTGTACATCGCGCCCACCAACTCGTAGCCGTCGGCCGTCTTGCGGTAGAGCAGGGAAGTCGGGCGCGCCGGGTCGAACCCGAAGGCGTTGAGCAGGCCGTTCCAGTAGTTGGTGTAGTGGCACTCGGGCTGGGCGACGTTGGGAGCAAAGATCTTGTAGCCGTCGTCGAGCGCCACGCGGTTGTCCTTGTATTTCTCCAGCGCCGGGCGCAGCGCCGTGACCATCTCCTCGGCGCGCTTCTGGTCGTCGGCCGATTGCGCGCGCTCCGCCGTTCACTTCATGTGAGGGTTGTTCAGATGGTTGTGGTGGGTCATCGAGGCATTGGCTTCGAGCTCGGCGTGGTGGTCGTGCCCGCCCTGCGCTCGGGCCATGGCCGGCGCTGCCACCAGCAAGACGGCCGCCAGGAAACCCAGAGGCATCGCTGTTCCTCGTGCGTTCATTGCAACCTCCGTCGGCCTCTAATCATGTTAAACGGATGACGGACGAGAAAGTTGCAGGGGAGAAAAGCGGATCCTTCGGCTCCGCCCTTCGCGCCTCGCTCAGGATGACCGCTTCGCGGTCAGTCTTCGATGCGGAGGCGATTGGTGACGGAGAAGGAGCCGGGAACGCTACTGGCCATCACGTAGGCGGCGTTCCTTTCCGATTCGTTGGCCACCACGCCGGCCAACGTGACGTGGCCACGATTGACGATGATGTGAACCGGGGGCACGGCTTGCACCGCGTAGCGTTGCAAGGGCGGCCGCGAATAGATGGACTGCAAAAGCGTCTGGCGCAAGCGGTCGTCATTGACCGAGGGCGGCAGGATTTCGATGTGGTTCTCAACCGCTTCCACGCCTTCGATGCGCCGCACGGCGCGCTCGGCAGTGGACTTCAGGGCACCGTGGATGACCTGTCCGAAGAGCTCGACTTTGTAGCCGCGCACGCGGAACTCCAAGTTGTCGAAGACGCTGAAGTCGGGAAGCTTCCGCAGCTCCTTGCCTACCTGGCGTTCCAGGTTCTGCTGTGCGCGGTCGGAGCCGCGCGCGGCCTGGTTGCCGCAGACCAGAGTCATCCCCAGCAGTGCCACTAAGCACAGAAGCGCCGCTCTTGATCGTTGCAACAACATACGCTCCTCTCCCTAATTGAGATGGCCTTAGGGAGGCAAAAGGCTGCTACGCGGTATTCGAGGCGGAGCGCGGTGAAAAACAGATTCCTCGCCGCGCCCTTTCCTTGGAAAGGGCGTGACTCGGAATGACAGGTATGACTTCAGACTTTGAGGAAGTCGGGCTTGCGGAGGACCTCGCGGGGCTTGGCGCCGTCGGGCGGGCCGATGAGGCCTTCCTGCTGCATGATGTCGAGCAGGCGGGCGGCGCGACCGTAGCCGATGCGCAGGCGTCGCTGCAAGGTCGAGGTCGAAGCCTTGCCCATCTCGCAGACGATGCGCACCGCCTCTTCGTAGAGGTCGTCGTCCACTTCGATTGAGTCATCGCTCGCCGCTTCCTTCTCGGCGTCCTTGGGGAAACGCAGAAACTCTTCGTGGTACTCGGGCTTGGACTGCGAGCGCCAGAAGTCGCAGAGGTGGACGATTTCGCTTTCCGTCACCAGGGGCCCGTGGACGCGATGCAAGCGCGCCGAGCCGGCGGGCAGATACAGCATGTCGCCCTTGCCCAGCAGGGCTTCGGCGCCATTGGCGTCAAGGATGGTGCGCGAATCGACCTTGGTGGCCACGCGGAAAGAAATGCGGGCGGGGAAGTTGGCTTTGATGAGGCCGGTGATGACGTCGACCGACGGGCGCTGGGTGGCGAGAATCAAATGGATGCCGACGGCGCGCGCCATCTGCGCCAGGCGGGTGATGGACTCCTCCACGTTCGGCGAATCGATGAGCATGAGGTCGGCGAGCTCGTCGATCACGATGACGAGATAAGGCTCGGGGCCGATTTCTTCGCCGGTTTCGTCGAGGCCGGGCTTGACCGACTCGTCGTCGAAGAGGCGGTTGTATTGCTCGAGGCTGCGGACGCCGAAGCGGGCCAGCAGCTTGAGGCGCCGTTCCATCTCGCGGGTGGCGTTGCGCAGGGCGTTGGCGGCCAGCTTGGAGTCGGTGACGATGGGTGTGTAGAGATGGGGGATGTTGTCGTAAAGGCCGAGCTCGAGCCGCTTGGGGTCGATGAGGATGAACTTGATTTCGTCGGGGGTGGCCTTGAAGAGCATGGAGATGATCATGGAGTTGATGGCGACGGACTTGCCGGCGCCGGTGGAGCCGGCGATGAGCAGGTGCGGCATCTGGCTGAGGTCGGCGGCGCGCACGCGGCCGTGGAGGTCTTTGCCGAGCGCGATGGTGAGCTTGGAGGCGGAGCCCGAGAATTCCTGCGCTTCAATGATGTCGCGCAGCACAATCGTTTCGCGGTGGACGTTGGGGACTTCGATGCCGACGGTGGATTTGCCGGCGATGCGCTCGATGAGGATTGAGTCGGCGCGCAGGCCGAGGCAGAGGTCTTCGGCGAGGTTGGTGATGCGGCTCAACTTGATGCCGGGCTCGGGGCGGAACTCGAAGGTGGTGACGACGGGGCCGGGCGTAATCTGGACGACTTCGCCGCGGACGTCGAACTCCTCCAGCTTGGCACGCAGGATGGCGGCGCGCTGCTGAAGCTCGTCTTCGTTGGGGGCGCGCACGTGTTCGGCCGGACGCAGCAGGGCGGTTGAAGGCAAGCGGTAGCGTTCGCGAGCTACGGGCACCGCGCGCCCGGAACGGCGGCCGGCCGGCTCGCCCGATTCTTCGACTTCCGTTTGCGACTCAGGGTCTTCCCATTCATCCTCGGGCATCGGCAAAGGATGCGTCGGCTTGGCCACGGCGGCGCGCGGAGAGATCGTGGCTGCCTGCGGCGCCCGCGACCCCAGAACCGCCGGCTTGACGATGAGCGGCGCCTCCACCCTGGGTTCGCGCTTCAACTTGGCGCGCAGCCAGCCGAGTACACCCACCGAGCGAGTCGCCGCCGCGCCGGCGCCCTGGCCGACCCAGCGCGTGCTGTCGGCCAACGAGAAGGGGGAAAGAAGGTAGGCGCCGACCACGAGCGCGCTGACCGTGCAAATCGCCGCGCCGGGGACGTTGAGGACGTAAATCAGGCCGAGCGAGAGCAGCACGCCCAGGGTTCCGCCGGCCGGCATCAGGCCGTGCGCGGGCGGGAAGGACACCAGAGCCAGAAGGGAAGTCACCGAGAACAGCAGCAGAAGCACGCCGGCGATGCGGCTGTAGGGCGACTCGATGGCGGTGCTGCGGAACCATTTCCAGGCGAGCACCAGCATCAGCAGCGGCAGGCCGAAAGCCACCCAGCCCAGCGCTTGCAGGAGGATGTCGGCGGAGTAGGCGCCAACGATTCCAATCCAGTTCTGCGCCAGCGGCTGGCCGGCATCCGAGGGGGCGACCGCAGTGTTGAGAGAGGGGTCGAGCGGGGAGTAGCTGGCCAGGCAGAGCGCGAGCACGACCCCGCCCACAAAGAAAAGGAAGCCGATGAGTTCGTTCAGGCGTTTGCTTTCGCCCGGTGTCAGCAGGTTCATCCCCATCCTCCTCGAACCTCGCAGCCCGCTCAAAAGAGAAGCGGGGTGCAGCTTCTCGGCCCCGACGGTTGGTCGGAGCTGCGAAACTGCACCCCGCAGATTCTTTCCTGGCCCCTACAAGTCGGGGCGGCGCTGCTATGCGGTCGAGCGGAGGAGCTCGATCGCCAGGATTATACCGCCCAAAACCAGCCGGTAGACAACAAATATTTTCAGCGTGCGCACCTGAAGGTAGCGCAGCAGGAAGGCAATGGCGGCGTAGCCGGTGAGGCCGGCGACGACGAAGCCGACGGCGAAAGCGGTTGTGTCCGTGCCCGGCGGCAGGCCGTGCAGCCAGATCTCGAATCCTTTCTTGAGCGTGGCGCCGGCAATGAGGGGCGTGGCCAGCATGAAGGAGAACCGCGCCGCCGCCTCGCGGGTCAGGTTGCGGAAGAGCCCGGCGGTGATGGTGATGCCGGCGCGCGAAGTGCCGGGGATGATCGCCAACGCCTGCGCCAGGCCGATGGTGAGGCCGTCGGCCAGGTTGACCGTTTCGGCGCCGCGGACCAGCGTCGGGCGGCGGTCGGCCAGCCACATCAGCACCGCGACGCTCATCAGCATGGCGGCGATGACCGCGGGGCTGCGGAAGACCGTTTCGGCGTAGCTCTCCAGGAAGAAACCCGCCAGCCCGCCGGGGATGGTGGCGACGATGAGGATGCCGAGCAGGCGGCTGTCGACGCCGGAGTCACTGCGGCCGCCCTTCAGCAGCGAAGCGAGCATGGCCAGCCAGTCGCGGGCGAAGTAGGCGAGCACGGCGACCAGCGTGCCGGCGTGGAGGGCGACGTCGAACGTCAAGCCCGGGTCGGTCCAGCCGAAGAGCCACGGCACCAGCACCAGGTGCGCGGTGGAGCTGATGGGGAGGAATTCGGTCACGCCCTGCACAATGGCGAGGACAATGGCCTGCAGGAGCGTCACGCGCCGAGCTCCTTCTCCATGCGGAGGGCGTCGATGCGGCCGAGGTAGTAGCCGCGGACGTGACCGACTTCGCGGTAGCCGCGCTGGAGCCAGAAGGCGACCGCAGGGGCGTTGTCCACGGCGGTCTCGAGGCGAACCTTGGTCACCCCTTCAGCGCGCAGCCAGTCTTCGGCAACAGCGAGCAGCCGGCTGCCAAGGCCGCGGCGGCGGCACGATTCGCTGACGTCAAGTGTGATGATGTAGCCGCGGTCGCATCCCATCCGACGGGCGATGATGAAGGCGATGAGTTGTTGGTTTTCCTGCGCCACCCAGGCGCGGGCGCCCGGCAGCGACAGGAACTCCTTCAGCGCGTAGCGGGAGTAGGCGATGCCGGGTGGGTAGCAGGCTTGGTCGAGCCGGTAGGCGGTTTCGAAATCTTGGGGCGCAAAATCCCGCACCGCCATCCGAGTATCTGTCCGAGTAGTCATCCGGCGAGTGATGCTAGCACAGGGTGCGGTAGAGCGCGGCGAGTTGGTCGAGCGAGAGTTCTTCGGCGCGGGCGCGGGGTTGGAGGTTCTGAGTAACCAGCACTTTTTCGACGCGAGCGCCGTAGCGAGCCCGCAAGTTGGCGCGCAGCGTGCGGCGCTTTTGGTGGAAGCATGCCTGGGCAAAGCGCAGGAAGCCGTCGGGCTCGACCTGGAGTCGAGGCTGGGCGCCGGGTGGCACAAGTCGGAGGAGCGCCGAATCTACTTTGGGCGGAGGACGGAACGCGCCCCGCGGGATGGCCAGCAGAATCTCGGGGGTGGTGTAGAACTGAGCGACGACGGAGAAGTAGCCGTAATCGCGGCTGCTAGGGCGTGCGACGAGGCGCTCGGCGACTTCACGCTGGATGACGATGTGGATGTCCTCGATATGCTCGATCGATTCGAACAATCGATGGAGAATGGGCGAAGTAATGTAGTAGGGCAGGTTGCCGTAGACGCGCCAGCGGTTGATGTAGGACTCCTGCGCCACTTCGGCGAGCGAAACCTTGAGGACGTCGCGCTCGATCAGCTTTGCCGTGGGAAACGGTGTCAGTGCATCGCGCAGCGCGGCAGCCAGCTTCGGGTCGCGCTCGATGGCGACCACGCGGGCGCCGGTGGCGGCCAGGCCCAGAGTCATCTCGCCGTGGCCGGCGCCGATTTCGAGCCAGCAGTCCTGCGGCTTGCAATCGAGCTTGCGGAGAATCTGCTGGCGCACACGCGGGTCGTGGAGAAAGTGCTGTCCCAGCGGCGGGCGCTTCGAGCGGCGAATCATGGGCGGGGCGATTCTAACATCGGCGTCCCAAACTGATGTCGCTCCGGCTCTGCCTCCGCGACGGCCTACGGCAGTGAGGAAAGGGCTTGCGCCCGTTATTGATGTCAGGGCTTAAGCCCTGACCCACCTAACAAGGAAAGGGAGCGCGGCTTGACCGCACACAAGCCGCTGGCTAGAATCAATGTAAGGAGCCGGGAAAACGCAATGCGAGTTGAAGCGCTTGATGCGCGCCAGCAGGCGATTCTGGATGCGGTGGTGCGCACCTACATCACGACCGGCGAGCCGGTGGCCTCGGCCACGGTAGCGCGGCGGACCGGCCGGCGGCTTTCCTCGGCCACCATCCGCAACGAGATGGCGGCGCTGGAAGAGGCGGGCTACCTGCACCAACCGCACACCTCGGCCGGGCGCATCCCCACGCCCAAGGCGTACGAGTTCTACACCCAGGAAGTGGCGGCGACGGCGAGGTTGCGCCCCACCGAGCAGGACTGGATCGACCGGCAGCTCCCGCTGGAGGGCGCCGGGGCCGCCGAGCTGCTGCCGCGCGCCCCGCACGTGCTGGCCGAGCTCTGCCACGGCATCGGCCTGGTGCTGGTGCCGCCGCTGCCGCGCACAGTTCTGGAGCAGGTGCGCTTCATCCCGCTGGACGCGCAGCGCGTGCTGGCGGTGCTGGTGACGCGCGCCGGGCTGGTGCGCGACAAAGCCATCCGCACGCGCGAGGTTCTGGCGGCCGACGAGCTGGCCCGTATGACCGACTACATCAACCAGCACTTCCGCGGCTGGACGCTGGAAGCTGCGCGCCGCGAGATCGACCGCCGCGCCAAAGCCGAGCGCAGCGAATTCCTGCGACGTGCCCTGTCGCTGTGCGAAGAGAGCTTCGAGCCCACGGAAGATACGGCGCGGCTGCACTGCGAAGGTGTGGCGCACCTGCTCGACCGCGGCTCCGATGCCCGGCCGGAAGAGCTACGCCAACTGCTCGAGGCCGTGGAAGAAAAAGAAAGGCTGGCGCGCTTCCTCGCCGACTGCATCGAAAGCCCCGAGGAGCTGCGCATCTGGATCGGCCTCGAACAGTTCTCGCCGGCGATGAAAGGTTTCGCGCTGGTCAGCGCCCGCTATGGCGCCGGACAGCCCGGCAGCGGGCTGCTCGGGTTGCTCAGCCGCACGCGCATGGACTACGCCCGCGCCATCCCGGCGGTCAGCTACGTGGCCGCGCTCTTCGACCGCGCGCTGGCGGAGAACTAGTGCCGCGCCTGCCCGAGGTTCCTTCTCAATGAACGACGATCCCAACGCCGCACTGCCCAACCCGGATGCGGAAGCCGAGGCGGGCGCTGAAACCGCCGCTGCAGAAGACGGCGAGGTCGCCTACGAAGTCCGCAAGCTGCAGGCGCAGATCGAAAGCTTGAATGAAAAACTGAAGAAGCTGGAGGAAGAGAAGCAAGGGGTTTTTGCCCAGATGGTGCGGCGGCAGGCCGACTTCGAAAACTTCCGCAAGCGGGCCGAAAAGGAAAAGCAGGACTTCCGCCAGAAGGCCGAGGTCGAGCTGCTGGCGAAGCTGCTGCCGGTGCTGGACGGCTTCGAGCGTGCGCTGGCCTCGGAGTCGGAAAACACGGACGACTACCGCAAAGGCGTGGAGCTCATCTACAAACAATTCGCCGACATCCTGGCCCGGGCCGGGCTGGAGAAGATCGACACCTTCGGCAAGACTTTTGACCCGCTGATCCACCACGCCATCGAGCGCGTGGAGACGACGGAGTATCCCGACAACCAGGTGCTGGGGGAGATGCAGCCCGGGTATCGCTTCAAGAACGAGCTGGTTCGTCCGGCGCTGGTGCGCGTGGCCGTGCATCCGGAAGCGCCGGCGAACGGTGAAGCGAAGCCGGAGCCCACGAACTAGCCCATGGCCCGCGGCGAGCACAAGCGCGACTACTACGAGGTGCTGGGCATCTCGCGCCAGGCCGGCGAGGAGGAAATCAAGAAAGCCTACCGGCGGGCGGCGATGCAGTGGCATCCCGACCGCAACCCGCACAACAACCACGAAGCCGAAGAGCGCTTCAAGGAAATCACCGAAGCCTACGGCGTGCTGATGGATGCGCAGAAGCGCGCCGCCTACGACCGCTACGGGCACGCCGGGGTGGGTTCGCTGCCCTTCACCGGGTTCGACGACGCCATCTTTTCCGACTTCCGCGACCTCTTCGGCGGCCTTTTCAGCTTGGAAGAGCTGTTCGGCCTGGGTGGGCGGGGCCGCGGCCGCACGCACCGTGGGCGCGACCTGCGCTACGACCTCGAGATCAGCTTCGAGGAAGCGTCGCGCGGCGTGGAGACGCGCATCAAGATTCCCCGGCTCGAGAGTTGCCCGCAGTGCCACGGCTCCGGGGCGCGCAAGGGCACGGGAAAGGTGCGATGCAGCGCCTGCCACGGGCGCGGCCAGCTTCGCTACAACCAGGGATTCCTCACCGTCAGCCGCACGTGCCCGCAGTGCCAGGGCGCGGGCGAAGTTGTGCGCGACCCGTGCTCGGAATGCAGCGGGCAGGGACAAGTGCGGCGCGAGCGCACGCTGGAGATCAAGATTCCCGCCGGGGTGGACAACGGCACGCGCCTCCGCATCCCCGGCGAAGGAGAAGCAGGAACGCAGGGCGCGCCGTCAGGCGACCTCTATGTAGTGCTGGCGGTGGGCGAGCACGAGTTCTTCGAGAGGCGCGAGGCGAACCTCTA
>JAXIPK010000317.1:0-12579 GCA_045402975.1 Acidobacteriota bacterium | reverse complement strand
GCCCTGCTCGCCTATCACGACCCCGAAACCGACCGCGTCTTGCTGTGGGACCTCCGTCTCGACTCCAAATTCCCCCACTGTGAGGAGAGCGACCGCCCGCCCCGCGACGCCCGCGTCTTTCTCCTCGATGTCGAGCCCTGGAGCCTTCTGGGCCGGAATCTGCGCAGCGCGCCGCGGTGGCATTTGCGCCGCGAGTTGACTTCGACGAGCGTCAGTGAGCCGTTTAGTTTGCCGGAGCGTTTTGCCCAGGAGTTCTCGCCGCATTCTCTCCTGAGCGTTCCGGTGGCCGTCGGCGACGCCTTTCGCGGGCGCTTGTTTTTGCTCGACGCTGCCCGCATCGAGCTTGACCAGCTCGACGACCTTCAGCAACTGCTCGAAGACCTCGGCCCGGTGCTCGCCAACTTGCTCGCCGTCCGCAGTTTGCTCGTCCAGGTGGTGGACCGCGAGCGCGACCGCATCAGCCGCGACCTCCACGACGGCGTCTCTCAGACCCTGGCCAGCCTGGGCATGCAGTTGAACGTGCTCGGCCGCGTTTCGGTCACCGACCCCGGCCGCGGCGTCGAAGGCATCGAGCGGCTGCAGCGCATCGTCAAGCAGGAGCAGGACGAGCTCCGCCGCTTCGTGCGCACGCTCAAGCCGGTGCGCGTCCCGGCCGCTGAGCTCAACCGCTGGCTGCTCGCCCACTGCATCCAGTTCCAGCAGGAGACCGGCATTGACGTCGAGCTGATGGCCGACCCGGTCGAAGACAAGCTCCCCGAAGGAGTTTGTCGGGAAGTGTTTCTCATTGTCCGGGAAGCGTTGCATAATGTCCGCAAGCATGCCGGCGCCCGCCACGTGCTGGTGCGGCTGCGGCTGGAGGAGGAGCAGTTGCGCCTGGTGGTCGACGACGACGGACGCGGGTTTCCCTTTGCCGGGACCTATTCGCAGCGTGCTCTGGAAGAGCAGGGCCTGATGCCGGTTTCCATCGGCGAGCACGCCCGCGCCCTGGGTGGCGCCATCACCATTGATTCCACTCCCGGCAACGGCGCCACGTTGCGGGTGGATATTCCTTTGAGCTGACGCGAATGACCAAGAGCAAAACGCGCGAGAGCATCCGGGTGCTGGTGGCCGACGACCACACCATCTTCCGCGACGGCCTTTGCCAGCTCCTCGGCGCTGAAGACGACATGACTGTCGTCGGCGAGGCCAAGACCGGCCCCGAGGCTCTCTCGCTGGTTCTGAAGGTCAAGCCCGATATCCTTCTCCTCGACCTCAAGATGCAGCCCATGGACGGCTTTGAAGTCCTCACTCGGCTCTCGGAAGAAAAACTCGAAGTCCGCCCCATCGTCCTCACCGCCTCCGAGGACGAGCGCGACTACGTCGAGGCGGTCAAGCGCGGCGCCCGCGGCATTGTGCTCAAAGCCGCCGCCAGCGAGCGCCTGCTGGAGGGCATCCGCAAAGTTTACCGCGGCGAAATGTGGATTGACCAGCGCGTGGCCGCCGACGTGATGAAGGCCATGACCGAGCCGCGCGCTCCGGTCACCCGCGGCGATAAAGTTCTGCTCACCGCCCGCGAGCAGGAAATCGTTACCCTGGTCGCTCAGGGCTTCCGCAACAAGGAAATCGCCGACAAGCTTTCCATCAGCGAGCAGACGGTGAAGAACCACCTGCACAACATCTTCGACAAGCTCGGCGTCTCCGACCGCCTCGAGCTCGCCCTCTACGCCATCCACCACAAGCTCGCCAAAGCCGACTAGCTCCCTCTTTTCGTTGTTCATCTCCGTGGTTTCTTTGTTTCCTTCTTTCTTATCTGTGTGTAACTGTGTGCATCTGTGGTTCCATCGCCTTTCTCTGGCACCTCCGTACTACCCCCTTCGTACCGGGTGAACCCTACCTCTGCTCTATTGTTCCCGCCACCTCCGTGCCCTAGAGTTGACGCTGCAATTGTGCAGAGCGCAACCGCAGCGCTCAGCAGGAACCCGAGGGGTCGGGACTAGAAGCGGGATTTGAGGTGAACGCGCCTTCCCTTTACCCACAGGCGATGGAGGTGGGTGAGGACGGGCCGGGGACCGGAGACGCCCTCCACCGGAACTGGCCCGTTCTTCTTTTCAGGCCGGCATTGTCCCACTCTATGTTCAGCCCAGTGGCCCCTTTATCCTGAACGAAGGTGAAGGACGCCGCTGGGTCTTTTCAGCTTGGGAAGGGCGGGGCTTTAGCCCCGCCATAAGGCCGGCGCCCTAAATCTATTCCTTACTGCCGTAGGCCAAAGCTTGTCCTGAGCGGAGCCCCAACTCAGTCGGGGCGAAGTCGAAGGACGCAGGCGAAGCCCGAAGCGTCAACTCAATCAATCAGACTCGGGTTCTTCTTCCGCCGGTGGAGTGTGCGCCGGCCGCACGCTGCGCCCGGTCTGCCGGGTCGGGCGCTTGCCGGGCCGGAAGCGGAGCAGGGAATTGCGGTGCAGGTGAAGGTGGTCGCCGCGCGCAAACCACACCACCAGGTTGCCGCTTTCATCTTCCAACCGAAACCGCATCGCGCGCCGCCCCAGGCTGACCTCTTCGATATCCTGCGTGAACAACGGGTCGTCGCCGTGGCTTTCGCCGCACTGCTCGCAGCAGCACTCGAGCTTTTCGCCGGAATCAAAAACCAGGAACAGTTTTTTGCCGCGTCGCGTCAGCCGCTCTACCTTGCGCGGCGCCACGAACCGGTTCAGGTATTCCAGCGCGCACACTTGCTCCCCTTGCTGCGTAAAAGTCTTCAGCCCATGCTCGCAGGCAGCGGTGCTGGCTTTCGTGCTTCGCTTTTCGCTTTTCGCCATTGTGCCTTTCTGGTCGGGGCGGTGGGATTTGAACCCACAGCCTCCTGCTCCCAAAGCAGGCGCGCTACCAGATTGCGCCACGCCCCGTCCACTCAGAATCGTAGCACGAGGCACAGCAGCGCGGAAGAGATGGCGAGAAAGAGAGAGGAACGGTTACGAGCTACCAGTCACCAGTTACCAGTCACCTTTTCTTCTTGGCCGCCTTCTTCGCCGGCTCGGCAGCCTTGGCCGGTTTGGCGGCGCCGCTCAGTCGGAACACCCGCAGCGTCGCCACACGCGCATTCTGTTTGATCTGCACCTGGACGCAGCTCACGTTGAGCAGCGAGCTGAGCGGGTTGTGCGGGCCGCGCAGGTACTGAGGAGGAAACTCGGCCCCGGCGCGCAGCAGGCGTTCGTGGGGCGCCAGCAGGCCCAGCTCGTCCTCGGCCAGCTCGATAGTCTCGTTGAATTCCACCATGTAGGCGCCGTGCGGCAGCGTCCACCACTGGTAGCGGTCCTGGGAGTGCTTCTGGTGGGTCGGCATCGGGTGGCGCTCGGCGGCCACGTACTCGCTGCCACCGAAGTCCACCGTGCCCGTCGGGTCGAGCCGAAAGATTTGCCGCGCCGTCAGGTCCACCGCGAAGGCGTGCACCTGGTGCTTTTCGCTGAGGATGTTGCCCACCCGCTGCACGGCTGTCTTGCCGCTCACCAGTTGCATCGCGCTCCTCCTCGCCCCGTTGAATCCGCGTCAATATACCGCGTGCCCTTGCCCGCGTCCAGCGCGCTCTTCTTTGAGATCTGAGATTTCAAACCTGAGATCCTTCCTTTTTATCTGTGTTCATCCGTGTTCATCCGTGGTTCCATCCTTCCCTGTGCTATTCTGACTATCCATGCGCGTAACCGCCGAACAAATCCAGGCCCGCCTGCGCGAAGCCGCCGGCGAAGGCCTGCCCCTGGTCACCTGGGGCCTGGGTTATGTCGGCCCCTCGCTCTACGCCGTCTGGGGACTCTCGCTCGTTTTTCTACTTCTCAGCTTGGCGATTGCCGTCTTCACCTACAAGAATTGGATTGCCGTCGCTGTGGCTCTGACGCTCTCGCTGATTGTTTATCTGGCGCTGCGTGCCCGGGTGAAGTTCTGCGCCATCGGTGTCACCCCGCGCCACTTCATCGCCATTGACATCACCGGCGGCCGCTTCCTGCCGCCCGCTCATCAGGGATTGAGCGCCATCCAGTACCCGCGCATCATCGACAAGGAGCTCACCACCACGCTCCACTACGTGCTGGGCAACGGCTCGCTCCATTGGGTGCGTTTCCAGGACTTGCGCGGCTTCCCCGACAACCGCAACGCCGCCCGCCGCATCCGCCAGGCCGTCCACGACCTCGTCTACGACCCCAACGCCGCCCTCGCCTCTTACCAGCAACAGAAAGCCGGCTAGGGCGGACGCAAAGACACAAAGGCGTAAAGCTTTTTGCTCAGGTCTCCTCTGTGTCTTTGTGCCTTAGTGGCTAGACAGTCTTGTCTTTCGAGTAGCAGAGGTCTTCGACCGGGCACTCCATGCACTTCGGCTTCCGCGCCTGGCAGACCAGGCGCCCATGCCAGATGAGCTGGTGGGAAATCTCAATCCACTTCTTCTTCGGGATGATCTTCATCAAGTCCTGCTCAATCTTCTTTGGGTCATTCTCCCGCGAGAGGTCTAGCCGCCGGCTGAGCCGCATCACGTGCGTATCCACCACCACGCCGCTGGCGAGCCCGAAGGCCGTCCCCAGCACCACGTTCGCCGTCTTGCGCGCCACGCCCGGAAGCTCCAGCAGTTCCTCCATCGTCCGCGGCACCTCGCCGCCGAACTTCTCCAGCAGCAGCTTGGAAGCGCCCAGGATGGACTTCGTCTTGTTGCGGAAGAACCCCGTCGGACGGATATCCTGCTCCAGCTCGCGTGGGTCGGCCGCGGCGAAGTCCTGTGGCGTCGGGTATTTGGGGAAGAGCGTCTTCGTTACCTGATTGACGCGCTCGTCGGTGCACTGCGCCGACAAGATCGTCGAAATCAGCAACTGGAACGCCGTGCGGTGCTCGAGCGCGCAGGTAGCCTTGGGGTAGGCCTTGTCGAGCCGCTTCAGCAGCAACTGCACGCGCTTGCCCAGCGGCAGCTTGCGCGCGTTCTTGACGCGTGTGCGGACTCGAACCGGTCGGGGAAATTCAGGATGAGCGGCCGCTTCGGCCATCGCAGCGACTACCCGCCGAGCAGCCCGAGCACTTCGTCAATCGGCCGATGCACGCAAGTGAAAATAGGCGTGTCGCGCTGCGTGTAGCGGCTGGCTTCGCTCTCCCGCAAGTCCATCACCAGATCGACAAAGTCTTCGGGGAAGTCCGACTCGAACGCCACCACAAACTCCTGGTCGTCGAGCCCGAACGAATACGTGGTGTTGAGCTTCACCCGCGGATACTTGTGCCCGATGGCGATGTGTTCCTTCATCATCCCTTGCCGCGCCGACTCCGTCATCCGGTACCACTCGCGCGTCTTCACGAAGGGGTAGATGAAGAGGTACTTGTGCGTCCCCGGCTCGATGCGCCCGCGGGCGTCAAGTTGCCCGTCGTGCTTGTGCCCGATGAGATAGATGGAGTGCTTGGTCATCGACAGGAAGGAGTAGGGAACCGTGAGCCAGCGCCCCAGGCCGGTCGCCAGCAGCTTCGCGGTCATCTCTTGAAAAGGCTCGAGCTGATAGCCGATGCGCCACAGGAGGAAGTCGCAGTCGCCCCGAATCCCCAGCAGCGAATATGGAAAGATGGCCATCTGCTGGCCGTAGTCCTGCACCACCTGGCAGAACTCGTGCTTGCCCTGCTCGCGCTCCGCTGCCGGCAGACGCCGCCACGCCGGGTCCACCTGGAAGAACAAAAAGTTCACCAACTGGCGACGGTTGTCCGCGGTTGCCTCAGCCATTGTCTCGCCATCCTCCGGGATGCGAAACGAAAACTATAGCATAGGTGGATGCTGCTTCAAGTACGCCAGCAGCTTGACGAACGCCTGCCCGCGGTGGCTGTGCTGATTCTTTTCACCGACCTCCAGCTCCGCCATTGTCTTGCCCAGTGGCGGGAAGAAGAACGGCGGGTCGTAGCCGAAACCGCCGCTGCCGCGCGCCGTCTCCAAGATCCGCCCCTCGCACGCCGCGGAGAAGAGCGCCAGCGCTTGGTTCCGCCGCGCCAACGCCAGCACGCAGATGTAGCGGGCCGTGCGCTTTGCCTCTGGCACGCCGCGCATTTCTTCCAACAGCTTGCGGTTGTTGTCTTCGTCGGTGGCCTGCGGCCCGGCGTAGCGCGCCGAATGCACTCCCGGCCTGCCGCCGAGCGCATCCACCACCAGGCCGGAGTCATCAGCAACTACGAGCCCGTCGGCGTGCTGGCTGTAGTGCAGCGCCTTCTCCAGCGCGTTCAGCGCAAAGCTCGGCTCATTCTCAGGAAACTTGGGGAGCCTGTCGTAGCCCGGCAGCGGCTCGAGCTGAACGCCTTGCGCCGCCCCCGCCGCCAGCTCCCGCAGTTTCCCACGGTTCGATGAAGCCAGGTAGAGACGCGTCGCCACGGAGGAGAGACTATAACCCGACTCTCTATTCACAGAAGGAGTCAAAGAGAAGCCGGTCAGCGGCCCAGCAAGACGGTTACGCTGTTGCCCTCAAAGTTGGCTGTCAGGATGTCGGGTTTGGCATCGCCATTGACATCGGCCACCGCCACCGCCCACGGGCCGGGGCCGGCAGCGAGAGGGGAGCCGGGCGCAGGCGTGAAGCCGCCCCGGCCGTTGCCGAGCAAGGCGACGACTGTGTCGGCGGCAGTGCCGGAAGCCAGGTCGAGCCGGCGGTCGCCGTTGAAGTCGGCCAGAACCAGCCGGCTGGCGCGTTGGCCGACATCGTACGGTGAGCCGGGCGCAGGTCGGAAGCCTCCCCCACCGTCACCGAGCAGAATAGTGATGAGGGTAATGTCGTCGTGGCTGATAACGACGTCGAGCCGCCCGTCGGCATTCAGGTCACCGAGAGCGACTCCATAGGGGCGGGTTGCCACCCCAGTCGGCGAACCGGCGGCGGCCAGGAAACCGCCCTTACCGTCGCCGAGCAGGACGGAGACGCTGTTGCCGCCTACGTTGGGCGTGACGATGTCGAGCTTGCCGTCGCGGTTCACATCGCCCAGCGCGGGCGGATAGGGCGAGCGACCTACCGCAAAGGGCGAGCCCGGCGCCGGCCGAAAGGCGCCCTGCCCATCGCCCAACAGGACGGAGACGCTGTTGTCATTCTGGTTGCCGGTGACGATATCGAGGGCATCGTCGCCGTTGACGTCGGCCAGCGCGAGCCCGTGGTTGTGCGGCGGCGTTGTCCGCAAGGCAGAAAACGGGGATCCGGGAGCAGGCTGAAAACCGCCGCGACCGTTTCCAAGCAGGACCACCACGCCGATGCTGTCGTGACTGGTGAGGACGAGGTCGGGCTTGGCGTCTCCGCTTACATCGCCGACAGCGATGAGAGTAGGCGGCGCCTCGCCGGGGAAGGCAATGCGAGAGCCGGGACGGAAGCTGCCTCGTCCGCCGCCCACCAAGAGGCTGATGTCGTTGCTACCGGCGTTGGCCGTCAGGATGTCAAGGGTTCCGTCGCCATTCACGTCACCCACCGCAACACTCGCCGGGCCGGTTCCCACGGCTAGGGGTGAACCGGGTGCGGGGGAAAAGAGCGAAGGGCCAGCTTGCGGGCCCCCGAACAAAGCGACCGCCAGCAAACATACGAGAATCCATGCCAGTCTTCTCATGGTATTTGGTCTCCCAAGAGAAAGACGTTCCCGCAGGCGCAAAGTTATCAGGGCTTGGCGGTGTTGGGATCAAGCAGTCGCACAACCTCAGAGATGCGGTCGGCGGGGAACCCGCCCTGGCGCGCGTGCTCGCGAATCATTTCGGCGTTCGGCGCCAGGTAGACGCAATAGAGCTTGTCGTCGGTGGCGTAGCTGTGCACCCACTGAATCTGCGGCCCCAGCTTGTTCAGCACGCTGCACGACTTCTGCGAGATGGCTTGCAGCTCTTCCAATGATTTCTGTCCCAGCCCCGGGATGTTCCGTTCTATGACGTACTTCGGCATCGTCGTCTCCTTTCAGGGTTGTGCCAGGTTCAAGTGCAGTAGCTGCTGCTGGGCTTCCAGCAGCTCGAAGATACCTTTGCGCGCTAGCGCCAGCAGCCGCTCGAGGTCAGCCTCGGAAAACGGCGCCGCCTCGGCGGTCGCTTGAACTTCCACCAGCTTCCCGCCGCCGGTCATCACCACGTTCATGTCGACTTCGGCGCGCGAGTCTTCTTCGTAGGTCAGGTCGAGCAGCGGCGTGCCCTCCACGATGCCGACGCTGGTCGCCGCCAGGGTTTCGGTGAGCGGCATCGTCTTCAGGATGCGCATCTCCACTAGTTTCTGGCAGGCCAGCGCCAGCGCCACATAAGCGCCGGTGATGGAGGCCGTGCGTGTGCCACCGTCGGCTTGAATCACGTCGCAGTCGAGCACAATCGAGCGCTCCCCCAGCGCATCGAGCCGCATTACGGCCCGCAGTGCGCGTCCGATGAGCCGCTGGATTTCCTGCGAGCGCCCCGCCACCCGCGCGCGCTGCGAATCGCGCGGGGTGCGCTGCTCGGTCGCCCGCGGCAGCATCGCGTATTCCGCCGTTACCCAGCCGCGCCCGGTGTTCTTGAGGAACGCCGGCACCGTGTCCTCCACCGTGGCGGTGCAGATCACCCGTGTCGCGCCCACTTCGATGAGCACGCTGCCTTCGGCGGTGGGGACAAAGTTCGGCGTCAGCTTGACGGGACGTAGCTCGTCGGCGGCGCGCGCATCTCGGCGGCGAAAAGGCATTTCGAGATTATAACCAGATTGGCGGCGAAGACACAGAGGCAGAGCGGAAAAGAAAAGCCCACGGGCCGAAGCCCTTCGTCCCGCCTAGCGGGACTCAGGACAAGCCCGTGGGCTGAACAAACGAGGTGTCAGCTACTTCGCCGGCGCGGCGCGGAAAATCACCGAGCGGAGAATGAACGACCGCGACGCCGTGGCATCCAGCACGCCCAGGAAGCTGTGCATGATAATGCTGCGGTCGGCGGCCGTGCGTGCATCGCGGTTGGCTTTGAACGCCGCGACCACTTTGTCGCGCGCCGCCAGGTTGGGCATGGGCACCGCGGTGTAGTGGGTGAACTCGTTCGTCGTCTTGGCTTCCTCCACGCCCACGGCGTAGCCGTAGATGGCGCCCTCAGCCACCAGCTTGTCCAGCACCGGCTTGTTGTACTCCGTCCACAGCTTGCGGTACTCGTCGCCCTTGCCCGGGTTCACCTTGATGAACGTGAGCCAGAGGTAGCCGCCCGAGTCGTTGCCCGGCTGCGCCGCGCCCGAGTTGGTGATAATCTCGCGCAGCAGCACGTCGCTGTGCTTGCTCACGTCCACCGCCGCCAGGAACTTCTCTTCGATGCCCTCGCCGGCATGCTTCTTTTCCATTTCCTCCAGTGCGGCGAAAACTTTGTCGAGCGCGCCCACGTTGGGCATCGCCCACCAGAAGCTGTGCGTGGAGCCGCCGGCGGTATGCAGCACCGGCACGTCCACGCCCCACGCCATGATGACGCCGTCCTTGAGGAGTTGGTCGAAGACCGGTGCGTCGTATTTCTTCACCAGGTCCATGAAGTCGGCTTCCTTGCCCGGCTTCACGGTAAAGTCGGCTACGTAAATGATGGGTTCAACTTGCTGCGCCGCCGCCGAAGCCACGAACAGCAGCGACAACGCCAGCGCCAGCATCAGACGGGTTCTCATTTCGCCCTCCAGACGGGAAGTAACTGCGGGGAAGCTCCTTTAGTATCACAGGTCGCCTTTACGCGCCAGCAGTTTTTGAGGCCGTGTTCGTTGACTTCTCCTCAACCTCGTATTCGCTCTGAACGAGGCCGCTGGCGTACTGGCGCGTCGCGACGTGTTTGAGGGCGATGTCGCGCTCTGTGGCGCCGAAGAGCGGGACACCGGCCCCGATGAGCACGGGAACGCGCGTGATGATGAGGCGTTGAATGAGCCCGGCGCGAAGAAACCGTTGAATGGTGATCCCGCCATCCACGTAGACATGCCGGAAGCCGCGCGCGGAAAGCTGCGCCACAATTTCCGCCGGCTCCCCCGAAAGATGCTCGACCCTAGCCCCCGCAGGGGCGGGGGCCAGCGCGCGAGTGCTGAGCACGAAGACGGGCTTCTCGCCGTACGGCCATTTGTCAAAAGCCAACACCGTCTCGAAGGTCTTGCGCCCGATGACCAGCGCGTCCACCGTGGCCATGAACTCATCGTAGCCGTGAGGCTCGCCGCCGCCGGGCGGCAACCAATCGAGGCCGCCGTTGGCTCGAGCAATGAAGCCGTCGACGCTGGTGCCAATAAAGACGGATGCTTTCATTTGCGAGTCCTTTCGTTGCCGGATGTGCGAAGAGGTGGGCGCATCCCTCGACTTCGCCCCGACCCTTGTCGAGGCTGCGCTCGGGACACTTTCTCGGGCTAAAAGCCCGAAAAAGTGGAGGCGGCGGGAGTCGAACCCGCGTCCGAAAAGCCTTGCCGCCAGGAGACTACATGCTTGTTCGGTTCCGTTGGTTTCACGACCGCGGTGAGGCACCGACAAGAACCCGCGGCCGCTAGCCCGATTGGTCTCGCCGGAGCGGCCTCAGGCGGTGGCCGCACCGACTATCCTGCTGGGTTGACGCCCTAGCCCCTGCCGCAGGCTGCCGGGGTAGAACGCGCTACCTAATTAGGCAGCGAGGGCCAACTGAGAGTTGGCAGTTATGTTTTAGGTCCACGCGGTTACGGGCACGTGGGGCCCGGCATGCCTCCTAGCAGCTCCAGCTTCCGTCGAAACCGTTTCGCCCCCACGGAAACCAAGCTGTCTGTACCCAGAGTAGCACTCCGGCCAAGGCCAAGCAACCGCACAGGCGCGGCTTGACACTCGCGCCAGCGCCGCCCATAATGCGAAAACTTGGGAGGCGATGAAGACACGGACGATGACTGACAACCCCATGGTTCATCAGGCCGTCGAACGCGCGCTTTCCGAGGCGCTCGGCACCATCCAGCGCCAGCTGGGCGAGGTGCAAAGCTCCCTCGAGCAGGTCAAGCGCGCCGTCGAGGGCGGGGGAGCCCGCGCCAACAGTTTCATGGGACTGCTGCCGCAACTGGTTCATATGCAGGCAGCGGGCGCATCCATGGCAGCCACCGTCGAAACGGTGCTGCGCTTCGTCGGCTCCTCGGCGCAATGGAGCAGCGTAGCCGCCATGCCGGTTGCCGCTCCGGTCCCCGGGCCAGCTCCCGCGGCTGCTAAGCCCGCCCCCAAGGTAGTTGAGCCTGAACCCGCGCCTGAGCCCGCGCCGATTTCAGTCGAGCGGGCCTACGAAGAGCCTGCGCCGGCCGAATCCGTCCACGAGATCCGCCTCGAACCTGCCGCCGCCGAACCGGCGCCGGTCGAAGCGCCGCCGCTCGCGCCCGCCAAGCCCACGCGCGTCGACGTCGACTCGCTGCCCGATGATCTCAAGCAGATGCACCACAAGGCCAAGCGCTTCGCCAAGGTTACAGTCAGCGACTTGATGCTCTACAAGAAGAGCGACGTCGAAAAGGGCCGCCAGAACAAAGACCTCTACAGTCGATTGAGGAAAGAAATCGACGACTCGAAAGCGATGTACGATAAGCGCTTCGCCAAGATCGCCGCGCACAACATTGATTACCTCTACGACGAGATGGTGCGCGTGCTGGCCGAAAACGACCCTCAGGCTTTGGGCAGCTATCCTTACCGACCCGCAGGCGCCTGAGTCGTGACCCCGGGGCCCCTTTCTGCACGCCGCTTTTTTCTTTTCCTTCTGACTGCGCTGTGGCTGAGCGTTGCTCCGCCCGCCTTCGCCGCTGACCCTCAGCCCGGTGAGGAGCTGGTCCGCCTGGCCACGGAGTTGCGTAGCGATCCCTCGCCGCGCAACTACCAGCGCCTCGCCCGCTTCGCCGAGCGCTACGCGGAAGGCGAGCTGAGCGCGCAGGCCCACTTTGCGCTCGGCATGGCCGACTACGAGGCCAAGCGCTGGAGCCCGGCGCACTCGCACTTTGCCGCCGCCGCCCGCTCCAGCCGCGTGCTCTCCGACTACGCCACGCTCTACCTGGCGCGCACACAGATTGAGCAGGGTGCGCTCGAGGACGCTCGAAAAACTCTGGACTCGGTTTCCTTTGGCACCAGCCTGCTGGCCGAGCCGGCGCTGGCGTTGGAGTCCGAGCTGCTGGCGAAGCTCGGCCGCCCGACGGAAGGCGTCGCGCTGCTCGAGCGCGCGCCGGGCTTGCGCGAGCGACCCCCGCTGCTCTTCGCCCTGGGGCAGGCGCAGCGTGCCGCCGGCAACACCATGGCGGCCATCGAGACGCTCCAGATCGTCTATTACCAGTTTCCTCTGAGTGCCCAGGCCGAGCCGGCCAACGCGCTGCTTTCGCAGTGGCGCCTGCAGACAAGGACCGGCTACCCGCAGCCCAGCGAAACCCTGCGCCGCACCCGCGCCGAGCTGCTCTGGGCTCAAAAAGCCTACCGCGGCGCCCGCTCCGCCTATCTGGACTTGGCCGCGCACGCCGCCGAGTCCACCCGGCGCGAAGCGATCATCCGCGCCGCGCTCGCCCTCTATCTCACCGGCGGACAACGCAGCGCGTGCGGAGAGATTGCTGGTGTGGACGGCGCAGGCACCAAGGCGGAAGCGGAGTGGCGCAGCCTTCGCGCGCGTTGCGCCGTCCTCAACGACGACATGCGTGCCGCCGAAGCTGAGCTCGCGGCGCTGGCCGCGGCCTCC
>JAXIPK010000006.1:0-5474 GCA_045402975.1 Acidobacteriota bacterium | reverse complement strand
CGTTTCGCCATCAGAACACCGGTGCCGGCGTCGAAGATCAGCACGCCTCGAACAGCTACGATGCTGATGTTCGGCTGCAGGCTGCCCAGACCGGCGGGCATGTTTTCCAGCTCGGTGGGCGTCGTGGTGATGACGGTTATGGTGCCGAGCCCGATGGAGTTGAAGAACTCGCCGTCGGGAACGAAGGTGAAGCTGTTGGAGCCGACGCTCGCGCCCACCTGTCCGGTGAGAGAGATTTCTTCCAGGGTGACGGCGTCGGCGGTGAAGCCCGCGGCTCCGCCGCGCTGGACGACGTGAATGAACTGCCCGGCTTGCAGCGTGGTGCGGTCGAAGTCGAGAGTGGGGAAGCTCGCGGTGGGAAGGTCTTCGGCGCTGATGCGGAAGGTCGAGGAGCTGTCCACGGTGACCGTAACGATCTCACCCGGCTCCTGCGCGGCGGGCGGGGTGGGGATGGTGTCCATGACCAGCAGGTTCAACGTGACGAGTATCCCGGTCGCGGGCGTGCGCGACAGCACCAGCCCGCGCAACTGCTGCGCGCTGGTGCTGGTGGTTTCCCGTTCCACTTCCTGCGCCAGGAAACTCCCGTTCGATTGCAGGCGCGCGTCCAGCTCGACCCGCTGGCCGGACGTGAGGCCGGTAAGCCCGGTGATCTGCTCGAAGCGGGTGTTGCTGTCGATTCCCACCGTCGCCATCTGGCCGGTGGGAGACCCGATGGAGAACACCGTAAAAGGAAAATTGCTGTTGAGCGTTGACGGAGTGCCCACCGTGCCCAGCACATCGTCGATGTCGCCCGGGAGCTGGCCGGAGACGAACGAGGTGGCCGCGACGGCGAACGTGGGCGTAATCAAAAAGTTGTTCATGGAATCGATGGTAACCGAGTTGCGCAGGTCGAAGTGCAGCCGCAGGCCCTGAACCGTATCGTCCGCCACAGTAACGTTCACCGGGATCGAGGCCGACGACGATGCCAGCGAGCAGGCCGGGCTGGGGCAGGTGACCTCCGTAAACGCGCTGAGCAGGGGGTCAAACACCGTCATCTGGATGTTGGAGATGGTTACGTTCATCGTGGTGAAAGTCGTCGCCGAGACCGAGGTCACACTGAGCAGGGTGGGCGCGATGGTGCGGCTGCGCCACTCCAGCGCCACCGGTGAGCCTCCCGGGATGGGAACCAGAGAAACCGGGCTGCCGCCCGAGGGCGTGATGGTGACGCTCGAGAGCGTCATCTCGTAGGAGAGAATGTTGCCCGAGGGCTGGTCTTCGGCAAACAGCACCAGCGTGCTTCCGCTAGCCGGGGGAGTGACGCCGGGCGGGGAACTGCCCGGCTCGCCCGGCGCCCCCTGATGGCAGGCGCTGAAGCTCAGCGCCAGCGCCGCGACCAGTGATATTGTTACCCACCGACTGAGCTTTGCTGCCGTCGTGTTCACCATTGGCCTCGCTGCTTCGGAGTCTATTTGCTCACCGCCACTGCGTCGCCCAGCCGCGCTTCCAGCGGCGCGACCCGGGCCCTGACTTTGGCCTGAAAGTTCCGATCGTGGATGGCCTCTAGGTTGATCCTAACATTCTCAAGGGCCCCCTGCAATGCTGCGGTGGCCAAGTGCTGGCCGGTGCGCAGATCGGACGCCATGGCCGGGGCGCTGACGGGGGCGAGCTGCGCCAGAGTGTCAAGAACCGCCGCGGCGGCTTCCGCGACTTCGAAGGGGACTTCGGTGGCGCGCTGCGTCGCCGTTTCGATGGCTTGGTCGCGCGCCTGTTTCTCCGAGTCGGAGTCCGTGGGCAGCCGCATGGCCGCCAGGACGGCGTCGAAGCTCGCGGCGTCGCGGTCAATGGCGCTCTGCAACTGCGTGCGCCGGGCGGCGAAGTCATCGCCCAGCTTCAGCAAGGCGTTGGCGTGTTTCGCCAGCGCTTTCTTCTTGGCGGAGAGCCGGGCCACCATCTCGCCCAGCGACGCCGCCAGCGCGCCGGCTAGTGCGGCGCAAGACCCGCCACCCGGCGCCGGCGTCGGCGCCGCCACAGCGGCCAGCAACGGCTCGGCCTTCATCCCGAGCGTGATCGGCTGTCCGGACGAAGTGATTTCGCCGGAGAGCACTGCCGCCAGCCGGTTCTCCAGGATCTGCTGGTCGGGGTTGAAGTTCTCGAGCTGCAAAAAGAAATCGGCGGCGGCTTCCAGCGCCCGCTTGGGCACCAGCCCCACAATCTCGCTGCCGACGATCGAGGCGCCGTAGCGCGCGGCCTCGCGCTTCACAATCTCGAAGACGCGAAAGATGGGCGTGCGCTCGAAGTCGGTAAGGTTGATGGAAACCTGCGCCAGCCCGCGCGCCTTCAGGTCCACGCCCATCGCCTTGACGTAGCGCAACCCGCCGCTCGAAAAGCGAATCGTCTTGGCGATCTCCTTGGCGGTTTTCACGTCGGGCGTGTTGAGGTTGATGTTGTAGGCGATGAGGAACTTGCGCGCGCCCACCACCGTCGCGCCCGCCGTCGGGTGCAGGCGCGGCTCGCCGAAATCCGGAGCGCGGTCGGGGTTGGTCAGGACTTCCTCGCGGACGCCTTCAAACTGGCCGCGGCGGATGTTCTCCAGGTTTTCGCGCTCGGGGCGCGTGGCGGCAGCTTCGTAGAGGTAGACGGGAATCCGGAAGCGTTCCCAGATTTGCTGGCCGACCTGGCGGGCAAGGGCAACACAATCGTCGATCGTCACGCCTTCGATGGGGACGAAGGGGACGACGTCGGCGGCGCCGAGGCGAGGGTGCGCGCCCTTGTGCTTCGTGAGGTCAATCAACTCCGCGGCCTTGCCCACGCCGCGCAGCGCCGCTTCACCGATGGCTTCCTTCGGCCCCACCAAAGTGATGACGCAGCGGTTGTGGTCGGCGTCCATCTCGCGGTCGAGCAGGGAAACGCCCGGCACCGAGAGCAGGGCGGCGACAATGGCGTCCACCTTGGCGGCGTCGCGGCCTTCACTGAAGTTCGGCACGCACTCGACCAGAGTCCGCATCTCAGCTTGCCTTTTCGGCTGCCTCGCCGGCTTCAATCGGCCCGGCATACTTGGTGAACCACTGCCCGGCGTTTTCCTTGCCCACTTCGCGGACGAGATAGGCGCGGTAGTCCATCAGCAGCGCCATGGTGCGCCCGGGCGGGCGTTTGCGGTTGGGGTTCATCCCGCGCGCTTCCAGCCAATGGCGGAAGTCGAGCGGGCGCGCGTCACCGGTCGGCGACGGGGAATTGCCCGGTGGCGTCATGGATCACCTGTCCTTTTTTCAGCGTCCAGCGACAGAGGTTGACTCCGAAATAATACGGAATTTCGCGGTAATCCGAAAGCGCAAAGGCGCAGAGGTCGGCCTGCTTGCCGGCTTCGAGCGAGCCCAGGCGGTCGCCGTGCCGCAGGGCGTGCGCGCCGTTCACGGTGGCGGCGACGATGGCCTCGGCCGGCGTCATCCGCATTTCGTTGCAAGCCAGCGACAGGATCATTGGCATCGAGACGCTGGGCGAGGTTCCCGGGTTGAAGTCGGTGGCCAGCGCGACGATGGCGCCGGCATCAATCAGCGCCCGTGCCGGCGCGTAGGTATGCTTGCCGAGATGAAAGACGGCGCCCGGCAGGAGCGTGCAGACGGTGTTTGAGGCGGCGAGGCGGTGGATGTCGGCGGCGTTGACGCGTTCGAGGTGGTCCACGCTGACGGCGTGCAGTTCGGCCGCCAGGCGTGCCCCGCCGGTGCGCGCCAACTGCTCGGCGTGCAGGCGCGGCTCGAGTCCGCAGACACGCCCGGCGGTCAGAATCAGCCGCGCCTGCGCGGGCGTGAAGGCGCCGCGGTCGCAGAAGACGTCGCAGAACTCCGCTAGGCCGCGCGACGCCACCAGCGGAATCATTCGCCGGATGAGCAGGTCAACGTAGGCCGCGGGTTTCTTCTTGTACTCGGGCGGAATGATGTGCGCGCCGAGGAAAGTGGGAACAAGCTCGAGCGGCTGCTCGCGCTTGAGGTGTTGGATGACCTTGAGAATCTTGATTTCCGATTCGAGGCTCAGTCCGTAGCCGCTCTTGGCCTCAATTGTGGTCGTGCCGTGGGCGGCGAACTGGCGGAGCCAGCCGCGTGCCTGGCGGAGCAGGGAATCGGGCGTCGCGCGGCGGAGCTTCTTGACCGTGGAAAGGATGCCGCCGCCGCGACGCGCGATCTGTTCATACGTCGCTCCCGCGATGCGCTGTTCGTATTCCTCGGCGCGGCTGCCCGGAAAGACAAGATGAGTGTGTGAGTCGACGAAGCCGGGCAGAACGACGCAATCTTTGGCATTGACCTTGAGCGCCTTGCGCGCCAGTCGGTGTCGCTCGACCTGGCGTGTTGCCCCGATGGCCGCGATGCGGCCATCGTGAATGAGAACTGCGCCGTCGCGGATTGCTCCCAGTTCGCGCAGGGCTCTCCCACGCCGCGGCTCGGCTGGCCCTCGCAGCGTCAGCAACTCCCCGCAATGCGCAATCAGCAACGGTTTTCGCATGACGAAGCCGCGCCAGCATACCAGAGGTGCAGCGCAGCCGGTGAGATCAGGCGCGGTAGGCGGGGAGGAAAACTTCCTCGACCCAGGTTTCGAGAGTTGTCGGCGTGGTGTTGGCGAGCGAGCGTTTCTCGAGCGGCGCCATCCAGCCGGAGTTCATGGCTTCCATCATTTCCAGAATCAGCCGCGCCACGTCGTCCGAGAGCCCCATGCGCGTCATGGCCGGCTTCACCATCATCTCCGGCAGCCGGGTGAAGGAGAGTTTGGGCTTGCCGACGGCGCGGCCGAGTATGGCCGCGGCTTCACTCATCGTCACATCGCGCGGGCCGAGCAGCTCGCGAGCCTGCTGGCCGGTGAAGTCGCGCTTCGCCAGCGCCTCAGCCGCCACAGCGCCGATGTCGCGCGTGGCAATCATAGCGATGGGCAGGTCGCCGCGCAGCGTCCCGGCGACCATCCCCATCGACTTGATGAGGCCGACGAATTGCAGCAGGTTCTCCATGAAGTAACCCGGGCGCAGGTGGAGCAGGTTAACGCCGCTCAACTGGTTCAGCCGCTGCTCGAAGCGGTGCAGGCCGGTGACGGGGCCGCACTTGTCGGGCTTGTCGGCGCCCACGCTGCTGAGCGAGACCACGTGCTTCACGCCGGCCGCCTCGATGGCTGCGGCCAGTGAGTCGGTCACACGTGCCTGGTAGGCGTGGAAATCTTTCTCCGTCATGCTGGGCGGAATCATGGCGTAGACGGCGTCGGCGCCGATGAAGGCGCGGGTCATCGCTGCGGCGTCAGTGACGTCGCCGGCGAAGGCGTTGGCGCCTTTAGCCACGAAGGGCTGCAACTTGTCGGCGCTGCGACCCACCACGCGGACTTTCTCGCCCGCCGCCAGCAGCTTCTCCGCCACCACGCTGCCCGTATGTCCCGTCGCTCCCGTAACGACAATCATCCGGTCACCTCACTCAAGAAAAGATTAGCCACAGAGTCACAGGGACACAGAGCGTTCACGCCATGGG
>JAXIPK010000007.1:0-1672 GCA_045402975.1 Acidobacteriota bacterium | reverse complement strand
TTGCCGCGCCGACGCGCTGCGCCGCCGCGCCCGCCGGCGCCTGCTCGTAGTACAAGCCGGCCTCCAGCGTCTGGTAGCTCTGCGCCAGCGAATCGAGCGCCGCCAGCACGTCGGCATCGCGCACATCCGGATTCTCCTGCGCCAGCCGCACCAGAAAAATACTCAGCCCGGTCATCAGTGCCTGCTGGCCTTGCAGGAAGCGCCGGTCAATCTCCACCTTGGGAAACGCCAGCTCGCCCGGCGGCTGACCGGAGCGGCGCTCCGCCTCATAGCGATGGGCAGCAATTAAGTACTGGCAGTCGGCCGGACAGTCAATTCCCACCTCGCGCTGCTCGCCGCAGCATTGCGCGCAGATGGGGTGGGCCGTCGCGTCGCTCCAACGGCTGCGCGGCAGGCCCGGGCAATGGCGCTTGCCGCGTCGCTTCTCGCAGATGGGACAGGTCGAAGCCATCGGCGCCTAGTTTCCCACAGCGCGGCCGAGAACGGGAAAGTGGAATCTCAGGCGGGGTCGGCGTCCAGCGTCGAAGCCAGGCGCCGGTAGTAATCTCCCTGGTAGCGCTCCAAATCCTGCTTCACCAGGTTGAGTCCGTAGACGCAAAGCTCGAAGGCTTCCGACAGACGGCGAAACGTCGGCGCCTGCTCGCGGTACTCGAACTGATCGAACGACGAGACGATGAAGTAGGATTCTTTGCCCGTCTTCACATAGTCCAGAAACAGGTCGGCCGCCCGGAACGCGCGACGACGCCGCTGCGTGGCCACGCTTTCGGGGAACATGCCGGTCATGAACAGCGTGAAGTCGCCGACGTGCCTGCGCACGGCACGCTCGCGCTCGAACGAGCCTTCGGGGCCGAGCGGGTCGGATTCGGCCAGCATCTCGCCCACAGCCTCGAGCTTCTTGCCCTGCGCATCGCGCAGGCGGTAGAGGTTGTCGGTGTGGGTGAAGTCGGTGAGCAGGTCGGAGACATAGGCGGCGACGCGCGCGTCGCGCACGCTCACGTCCTGAAAAAAGCGGCGTTCCACCAGCTCGGTGAACAACCGCCGCAATGGATGGTTGCGCGTTATCATCGCCAACCCCCCAACCGCTGGCACATTGTAGTTAGATGCGGCTGCCGTTTCAACCGCTATCCGCGCGACGCTCTCCAGTCCCTGCCGGAGCCCGCCTTGTGCCAGAATAGGCCGATGAGTGTCGTGCGCCGCGCCTGGTTGGTCCTGCTGCTGGCGCTGCTGCTCTGTTTGTCGCCGCGGGCTGTGGCCGAAACCCCGCTGGTTCTGCTTGGCCCCGACGCCGAGCCGCTGCGCGCCGCCTTCAACCAGGACGCCGAGGATGTTCGTCTCCTGCTCATCCTCGACCCGACTTGAACCACCTGCCTTCGGGGGGCCTCCGAAGTTCACAAGAAAGTCCTGGAACAATTCCCCGATGCACCCTTGCGTGTCTACATCGTCTGGCTGCCCGTGCTCAGCCGCATGAGCCCGGACGGGATGGCGGGAGCGGCGCGGGCCGGCGCACGGCGCTTGCCCGACGCCCGCATTCGGCACTACCGCGACGACGAGGCGCTGCTCGCTGAGCGCTACGCGCCCGCGCTCGGCCTTCCCGCCGATGTTCCGGCGTGGGACGTGTTCCTTCTTTTCACGCCCGGCACAGACTGGCAGGACGAGCTCCCCGCGCCCGCCT
>JAXIPK010000167.1:0-3127 GCA_045402975.1 Acidobacteriota bacterium | reverse complement strand
GGTGGACATCCCCAACGCCACCTGGACCAACACCATCGGCTCGCCGGAGCTGATTGCGGTATGGAAGGACCCGGACTTCGACCCCTCGTTCCGCGCCTTCTACTACCTGCGCGTGCTGGAGATTCCCACGCCGCGCTGGACCGCCTATGACGCCAAGTACTTCGGGGTCACAATGCCGCCCGAAGTGCCAATGACGCATCAGGAGCGCGCCTACACCTCACCCATCTGGTACAACCCGGCAAAGTAGAGAAGGAGGCTGGACATGAGAAAACTTCTGCACGAGCCGCTGGCGCATTTCCTTCTACTGGGAGCCGCGCTGTTTGGAATCTATGCGCTGGTGGGCGACCGCGCCTCCGATCGAACCGGCGAGATCGTAGTCACGCGCGGGCAGATCGAACAACTGGTGATGGGCTTCTCACGCACCTGGCAGCGCCCACCCACCCAGCAGGAATTGAAGGGGCTGATTGAGGACTACATCCGCGAAGAAGTGCTCTATCGCGAAGCGGTGGCCCTGGAGCTTGACCGCGACGACACCCTCGTCCGCCGCCGCATGCGCCAGAAGCTGGAGTTCCTGACCGAGGATGGAGCCTCGCAGGCGGCTCCGCCGACCGAGGCGGAACTTGAGGCCCACCTCCAGCAGCACGCCGACCACTATCGAGAGCAGCCGCGGCTGAGCTTTGAGCACATTCTCTTCAGCCGCCAGCGGCGGGGGAAATCTGCGGAGGCTGACGCGCAGGCGACACTCGCCCGGTTGAAGGGGCGGAGCGGCTCGGCCATCGACACCGAAAGTCTTGGCGATGCCTTCCTGTTGCCGTTTCATTACCAGCGATCCTCAACCGAGGAAATCACGCAGTTGTTCGGAGGGAGCTTCGGGCAGCAGGTGGCCGAGGTTGAGCCGGGCCCGTGGGCGGGGCCATTCGAGTCCAGCTACGGACTGCACCTGGTTCGGGTTCACGAGAAGATTCCCGGCAAGGTCCCGGCGCTGGCTGAGATCCGCGAAACGGTGGAGCGGGACCTGCTTCAACTGCGACGCCAGCAAGCGTTGGAGGCAGCCTACCAGCGCTTGCGCGAGCAATACACGGTGGGCTCCATCAAGGAGGCCCGGGCCCGATGAGTCGACGCGGGACGCTGTGGCTGGCTCTGCTGCTGCTGGGTGGAGCCGCGACGGCGGTCGCCCACGAAGTCCGTCCGGCTTACCTCGAGCTGCGCCAAACCGGTCCCGAGACCCATGAGGTTCTCTGGAAGGTGCCGGCGCAGGGTGAGTTGCGCCTGAGCCTCCACGCGCGCCTGCCCGAGAATTGCCACCCCACCGCCGAGGGAGTCCGCTTCGCCGCCGCCGGGTCGTATGTCGAGCGCTCGACAATTCTCTGCTCCGGCGGGCTCAACGGACGCGTCATTGGTGTGGACGGCCTGAAGGCAACTCTGACCGACGTTCTGGTGCGTGTGGTGCGCATCGATGGTTCAGCGCAAGTTGTTCGGCTGAAGCCCTCCGAGCCGTCCTTTGTGGTGGAAGCGGCCCCCAGCCGGCTCCAGGTGGCCGCCACATACTTGCGCCTAGGTGTGGAGCACATCTTCTCCGGCATTGACCATCTCCTTTTTGTGCTGGCGTTGCTGATCCTGGTGGAGAACCGGCGGCGCCTGGTGGCCACCGTGTCGGCCTTCACCGTGGCGCACAGTCTGACGCTGGCCGGGGCTACGCTCGGTCTGGTTCGGGTGCCGCCGCGGCCGGTGGAAGCCAGCATCGCGCTGAGCATCGTGTTCGTCGCGTATGAGATCGTGCGGTTGCGGCAGGGGCATCCCGGACTGACGGCGCGGGCGCCCTGGGTTGTCGCCTTCGTGTTCGGGCTGCTGCATGGGTTCGGTTTTGCCGGCGCTTTGAGCCAGATTGGGCTTCCCCCGCAGGCGATTCCGCTGGCGCTCTTGTGCTTCAATCTGGGCGTTGAAGCGGGACAACTTGCCTTCATCGGAGCCGTGCTGGTGGCGATGGCTGCCGCGAGCCGGCTGGCGGTCTCCTGGCCGCGTTGGGCCTGGCAAGTTCCGGTCTACTGCATCGGCGCGCTGGCTTCCTTCTGGACGTTGGACCGCGTATTGAGCTTCTGGCGCTAAACGCCTACGACTCGCATTCCACCTGTCAATTCTGACAGTTGCCCAATCGCGACCGACTGAGTTAGCATCTCACCTCCCGCGGTTGGTTTCTCCTAGGGTCGCAGTGCCGGTCAAGGAGTCGCTCTCATTGACCCGGGAGAAGGCTGCTCTCGAGGAGGACGAATGCGCAAGCTTAGCCTGCTGATCCTCATCGGAGTGGCCCTCAGCCTCGCCGCCTGCAAGAAAGAGGCGCCGCCGCCCCCTCCTCCTCCCGAGGTGAAGGTCGCCACCGTCCTTCAAAAAGACGTGCCGGTCTACGTGGAAGCCATCGGAGAGACGCGCGGCTCCACCGAGATTGAGATCCGGGCGCGGGTCGAGGGCTTCATCGAAAGCGTGGATTTTGAAGAGGGGTCGTTCGTCCGCAAGGGCCAGCTTCTTTACACCATTGACCCGCGGCCGTATGAGGCCACACTGGCCCAGGCCCGCGGGGCCCTGGCGGTGGCGGAAGCCGACCTCATCCGGACCCACCAGGACGTCGCCCGCTACAAGCCGTTGGTGGAGAAGAACGCCATTTCGCGCCAGGAGTACGAGACGGCAGTGGCGCTGGAGCAGGCGTCGGCCGCAGCCGTGGAGGCGGCCAAGGCCACGGTTCAACGGGCCCAGGTTGACCTCTCCTACACCAAGGTCCAGGCGCCGGAGCCGGGACTGGTGGGCAAGACAGAGGTCTACGCCGGAACGCTGGTCGGGCGCGGGCAGAGCACGCTGCTCACGCGCATCTCGCAAATCAATCCTATCCACACCCGCATCAGCATCGCCGAGCGGGACTACCTCATGTTCGCCCGCCGACGGGCGCGGGACGGCGGCCAAGTGGACAGGACCGGCAATCTTTTCGAGCTCATCCTGGCGGATGGCTCCGTGCACGCACACCGCGGCCGGCTGGTGTTCGTCGACCGCACCGTCAATCCGGAGACCGGCACCATCTTGCTCGAGGCCGGCTTCCCCAACCCCGAGCTAATCGTGCGACCCGGTCAGTACGGTCGCG
>JAXIPK010000197.1:0-4650 GCA_045402975.1 Acidobacteriota bacterium | reverse complement strand
GGTTCCCTGGGGCGACGTGGGCGCCGCAAAGCGGTCAAAGCCGTCCGGCGGGCGAAGCGTGGGGAACGGGCGTTCCTCGAAGGGGATCAGGATGTCGCCCATCTGAACCATGTCACAAATATCGGTCACCATCACGGTGGCCGTGGTGTCGTTCACGGCGGCGACTTCGACGCGGCCGATGTCCTGGTAGATCTTCCCGTGGGCGTGGAGCATTTCCTGCTGCTTGGGGAAGGCTTCCACGGGGTCGGGGTCGGTGAAGTCAAACTCGTAGCGGCGCACAATCAGGTAGCGCTGGCCGACCTGAATGCCGGCGTCCGCGCCCTTGTTCATGTAGACGTAATCGAACTGGGAGTAGGTGAGCCGGCCGGCGGCGTCCCAGCCGCCGATCAGGCGCAGGTCGTTGGGCAGCGCGGAGCCGGCAATAAACCCCGAGCAGTAGACTCCCTTCGGGGTGGCCTTCTCGGCTGGTGTATACATCTGAGCATTGGCCGTGAGCGGCAGCAAGCACCACATCATCAGGCTGACAAGGGCGGCAAGCCCCAGCTTCCTCATCGCACTCCTCCTTGACGCCGGGAGATGGGTCTCCCTGGCAGCGGGCGCTGCTGGCGGCGACCCTAGCAAAGCTGCGGCGGGGTTGTCAAGCTGAAACTCTCGCAAGCTTGGCAGTTCGCCTCGTTTCTTCGGCAGGGTTTGGTAGTCTTCCCGGCCGACTGGAGCGGCTTTACATCGCCGGGAACGCGTGATAGAGATGCCGCTTTCCCCTCGGAGGTGACGGGCGTGGCGCGCCGTTCTTTTCCCGATCGCATCGCCGTCGTGGTGGCTGAGCAAGATCTGGAGCGTTTTCTCGCCCGGACATCGCGAGCGGCGCGGGGAGCGAGGCTGCTCGAGCTTCGGCTGGACGCCTTGGGAAGCATGAGCGAGATTCTGCGGCTGCTGGAGCGGATCGCCCGGCGCCCGCTGCGGGTCCCGTGGATTGCGACCTGCCGGCCCCGCTCGCAGGGCGGCGGCTTCAACGCCGGCCCTTCGGCTCAAATGGCCGTTCTGGCTCTCGCCGTGCGCGCCGGATGCTCCTGGATTGATGTGGATGCGGGAACGCTGGAATCGTTTCCGCCCCAGCTCCGTCGCGCCGTGCTGCCGCCGGTGGGGCGCATCGTCTCCTGGCACGACTTTGAACGGACGCCGCCACTGGAGGCACTCCATCGGAGGCTGGCCCGGCTGGGTGCCGATTGGGTCAAGATTGCCGTGACGCCGCGCACGCCCGCTGACAACGTCAAGCTGCTGGCGATGACACGCCGCCATCGCCGGCGTGTTATCAGCGTCGCGATGGGAACCCTCGGCCTGCCCGGCCGCCTGCTGGCGCTTGCGGCCGGAAGCGCCCTCACCTACGCAGCGGCCGAGGGCGGCCGCGCTTCGGCGCCGGCGCAGCCGACGGAGAGCGAGCTGCGACAAACCTACCGCGCCGACCGGCTCAACTCCCGCACCCGCGTGTACGGGCTGCTCGGCAAACCTGTTGCGCATTCGCTCTCGCCCGTCATGCACAACGCCGCCTTCCGGCACGCGCGGATGAATGCCGTCTATCTGCCTTTTGAAGCCGCCACGCCGCGCGACCTGCTCGAGTGTGCGGAGCCGCTGCGCATCGCCGGCCTGAGTGTTACGCATCCGCACAAGGAGGCCATCCTCCGTCACCTTGATGCCATCGACCCGCTGGCCGAGTCCATCGGCGCCGTCAACACCGTGGTGGTGCGGGGCGGGGGCAGGCTCTATGGCTACAACACCGATTACGTCGGCGTTCTGCGCACCTTGCAGCGGCACGTATCTTTGGAGGGCGCTCGCGTTCTTCTGGTCGGCGCCGGCGGCGCGGCTCGCGCCTGCGCTTTCGCGCTGGCCACTGCCGGTGCGTTCATCAGTGTGACGGCGCGGCGGCCGGGCGCTGCCCGCAAGCTGGCGCGCGCGCTGGGCGGCGAAGCCATCCCGCGACCGGCCATTCGGCGCCGCCGCTTCGAGGCCATCATCAACTGCACGCCGGTCGGGCAGGCGCCCGACGCTGATGTTTCCCCGCTGCGCCCCGAGGAGCTCAACTGCCGCGTGGTTTTCGACTTGGTCTACAATCCGCGCGAAACCAAGCTGCTGCGGCTGGCGCGCCGGCGCGGAATCCGAACCGTCCCCGGCTGGCAGATGCTGGTCGAGCAAGGCGCGGCGCAGTTTGAAATCTGGACCGGTCAGCGCGCCCCGCTGGCGGTGATGCGCCGCGCCGTCCTGCGCGGCCTGAGTCGTCATGGTTGAGCCGGAGTACAAGACGTTCGCGAAGCTGGCGCGTCCGGGCGCGGTGGTCCCCGTCGCCCGGCGCATCACGGCCGACTTGTTGACCCCCGTCTCGGCGTATCTGCGCCTCGCACGTCGCAGCAAGTTTTCCTTCCTGTTGGAAAGTGTTGAAGGCGGCGAGCGGATTGCCCGCTACAGCTTCATCGGCGTCGATCCCTACCTGCGCCTTCGCCACCGCGGCGGCAGCGTCGAGTTGGTGGACGCGCAGCGCAACACCACCGAACGCCGCAGCGCTAACCTGTTCGACGAGTTGCGCCGCCTGACGCGCGCCTACCGCCCGGTCCCGCTTCCCGGCCTGCCGCCGTTCACTTCCGGCGCCGTGGGCTACTTGGCCTACGATGTCGTTCGCTTGCTCGAGCGACTGCCGGAACGCGCCGCCGACGACTTGCGCCTGCCCGACGCCGAGTTCCTTTTTTTCTCGCAGCTCGTGGCTTTCGACCACATCCGCCATCAGATTCTGCTCATCGCCAACGTTTTCTGCGACAGCCAACGCAGCCTGCGGCAGCAGTACGACCGCGCCGTCGCCGAGCTGGATGTGCTCGAGGCCGCGCTCAGCGAAGCGCCTCGGCCGCGCACCGCACCGGGAGTCAAAAGTGCCGGACGCCTGAAGGTGAAGTCGAACTTCGCCCGCCGCGACTACCTCGCCGCCGTCCAGCGCGCCAAGCGCCACATCCGCGCCGGCGACATCTACCAGGTTGTCCTCTCGCAGCGCTTCCGGGCGCCCATCAAGACCGACGCGTTTTCTATTTACCGCGCCCTGCGCATCGTCAATCCGTCGCCCTACATGTATTTCCTGAACCTCGGCGAGTTGCAGGTGGTCGGATCGTCGCCCGAGATGCTGGTCAAGGTGCAGGGCCGCGACGCCTTCTATCGTCCTATCGCCGGCACGCGTCCCCGTGGCGAAACCGAGGAGGAGGACCGGCGGCTCGAGCACCAGCTCCGCAACTCGGTCAAGGAGCGCGCCGAGCACATCATGCTGGTGGATTTGGGCCGCAACGACCTGGGGCGAGTGTCCGAATACGGCTCGGTGAAAGTGGAAGAGTTGATGTCCGTCGAGCGCTACTCGCACGTGATGCACCTGGTCTCCGGCCTGCGCGGGCGCCTGCGGCGCGGCGTGGACTGCTTCGACGCGCTCGCCGCCTGCTTTCCCGCCGGCACCGTCACCGGCGCGCCCAAAGTGCGCGCCATGCAGATCATTGATGAGCTCGAGCCAACCCGCCGCGGCCTCTACGCCGGCTGCGTCTGCTACCTCGATTTTTCCGGCAACCTCGACTCTTGCATCGCCATCCGCACAATGGTCATCCGAGACGGCGTGGCCTACGTACAGGCTGGCGGCGGCATCGTGGCTGATTCGCGCCCCGATCGCGAATTCCAGGAAACGGTGAACAAGGCCAAGGCGCTCCTCGCCGCGATAGAGCTGGCGGAGGAAGGTTTGCTGTGACGTTTCTTCTCGACAACTACGATTCCTTCACCTACAACCTCGCCCAGTACCTGGGCGAGCTGGGCGAGCGGGTCGTCGTGCGACGCAACGACCAGGTCACGCTGGCGGAGATCGAGCGGATGAAACCCAAGCGCATTGTCATTTCACCTGGCCCGGGCACGCCCGATACAGCGGGCATCACGCTGGAGCTCATTGAGCGCTTCGCCGGGCGCACGCCGATTCTCGGCGTCTGCCTCGGCCACCAGGCCATCGGCCAGGCCTTCGGCGGGCGAGTCGTCTCCGCGCCGACGCTGATGCACGGCAAGACCAGCCCGGTGCTGCACGATGGCCGCGGCGTCTTCCGTGGCCTGCCACAACGCTTCACCGCCACGCGCTACCACTCGCTGGTGGTTTCGCCGAAGAGTTTTCCCCGGAGAGAACTGGTGTTATCGGCGCGCACGCCGGAAGGCGTCATCATGGGCCTGCGCCACCGTCGCTTCCGCGTCGAAGGCGTCCAGTTCCATCCGGAGTCCATCCTGACCGGCGAAGGCAAGCGCCTGCTGGCCAACTTCCTCGCTCTTCGTTGAAACTAGACTTCGTGATTGCCTCCCTATAGAATGCCTCGCTGAAGTTCTCCAACGGAAGCGCCTTGTCGACCGCATCTCTGACACAACCTGAACACTATCTCGAGCCGACTGCTGGTCGTGTTCTCAGATTCTGGTGGGCGTGGACCTGGCGGTGGCTCTTACTAGTGACTGGCTGCTTTGTAGTGATCGCAATGCCGCTTAATCTGTTTCTTAACTTGTTTGGCCCTTCTGCGACAACCCTACGCGTGTTCGGCCTTCTCACGGGGTTTTCTCTCGGCTGCCTGAGCCAAGTGTCTGCATTGTGGTATGTGCTGGACAAGG
>JAXIPK010000259.1:0-6998 GCA_045402975.1 Acidobacteriota bacterium | reverse complement strand
GATGAGCGTGTAGGAGACGTTGGAAAACCTCAGGTACCATCCCGAGAGAACAATCAGCGGCACGAAAACAAACATCAGGTAGTTCTCCAGTAGCCAGTCCTCGGGAAATTTCGGGTTGATGGCCGACCAGATCCAGACGACCAGGAAGACTCCGAGCAGGAACCTGTGGTAGCGGCTCATGGCTTCTACCTCCGTCTGTCGGGTGAGCCGGCCTGCCGCGCGAACTTCTCAGGCCTGGGCGAGGGATTCGAGCTTCTCCAGGTGGTCGGACGAGCCAATGCCAATCAGGCAGTCGCCACCTTCGATCACCGTATCGGGCGCCGGGTTGAACTCCAGCCGGCCGTCCAGGCGCTTGAGGGCCAGCACCAGCACGCCGGTGGCCTGGCGGATATCGGCCGCCGCCAGGCTCTTGCCCGCCAGGCGCGAGCCGCGGGGAATCTGCACCTCTTCAATCTGGATGTCGAGGCGCTCGGAGCCGATGGCCGTGTCGATGAAGTCGAGCACGTTGGGCCGCAACAGAAGCTGCACAATGCGATGACCCACGAAGTGGTAGGGCGAGAGCACCTGGGCGGCGCCGGCGCGCACCAGCTTGGGGATGGCTTCCTCTTCGCTGGCCCGGGCGATGATCTGCAGCTCCGGCTTCAGCCCGCTGGCAGTGAGGACGATGTAGAGGTTGTCGGGGTCGGAGGTCACCGCCGCCACCAGCCCCTTGGCGCTCTCAATCCGCGCCCGCCGCAGCGTCTCTTCCGAGAAACCGGTGCCGATGACCACGGGGATTTTCTGGTCCACGGCCCACTGGGCGCGCTCGGGGTCGCGCTCGACGATGGCAAACGGGATGCCCCGCGCCCGCAGCTCCTTCGCCACCGTGCGCCCCACACGCCCGGCGCCGCAGATGATGTAGTGCTCGCGCAGACTGGCCAGTTCGCGTTCCATCCGCTTTCGCCCCAGGAATTTGCTGAATTCGAATTCTACCATCGCGTGCGTGACGCTGGCCACGAGGAAACCGCCGGTGGTGACCGCGGCGATGATCAGAAAAGCGTTGAACACCCGCCCGGCAGGCGAGAGCGGGTGCGTCTCCCCGTAGCCGATCGTGGTCATCGTGATGAGCGTCATGTAGAGCCCGTCGAACCACGGCCAGCCTTCGATCAGGCGGAAGCCGGTCGTGCCCGAAAGCAGGACGACAGCGATCAGCACCAGGGCGATGCGGAGGCGCTTCTGGATGGTCACGTCAGCGCATCCTGCGTTTGTCCTCCCCGAAAGTCAAGCCGCTCCGGAGCGCCCGCCTCCATTTGCGCCCGTAGCTCCCTTCAGGCAGAATCACCGGGAACCAAATCTCGGGGGAGGTTTGAAACATGGCACCACGCAAAACAGTTTCCTGGTCGGAGTTGCGAGTAGGCCTGCTGGTGATAACGGCGGCTGTCATCCTGGGCCTGTTTGTGTTCTACGGCACGCGTGAAATGCTCTTTGCCGCCAAGACTCGCTACCACACCCTTCTGCCCGATGCCTCGGGCCTGAAGAAAGGCGCGCCGGTGCGGCTGGCGGGGTTCGAGGTGGGAGCGGTGGAGGGGATCAATCTAGCCCGCGTGGGCTCTGAACGCACCCGCCAGACGGAAATCACCTTCCACGTGCACAGCGAATACCAGGATTACTTGCGCTCGGACTCGCTGGCCTACATCACCACCGAAGGGCTGCTGGGGGAGAGCGTGCTGGAAATCGATCCGGGAGTGGAGGGCACCAAGCTGGCTGTCGGCGCCGAAGTCCCCGGCACCCAGAAGGGCAACATCAAGCAGGTGGTGCAGAACGTCGAGCACATCACCCGCGACGTCCGAGTCGTGATGGCCGACGTGCGCGCCGGCAAGGGCACGATCGGCAAGCTCTTCGCCGACCCCAGCCTCTACGACCGCGCCGACCTGGCGGTGAAGCAGTTCCAGTCGCTCACCAATCGGGCAGCGGCGGGCGAAGGCACGCTCGGCAAGCTGATGGTCAAGGAAGACCTCTACAATCAGCTCAAGGGCACCGCCGACACGCTCGACCAGGTGGCGCAAGACCTGCGCGGCGGCAAGGGCACGCTCGGCAAGCTCATCTACGACACTGCGGTCTACGACCAGGCGCAGAACGTCACCCAGCGCCTGGATCGGATCACCGCCAAGGTCGAGTCGGGCGAGGGCTCGCTGGGCAAGGTCATCTACAAGGACGACCTGCACGACAACATGAACCAGACTTTCGCCAATGCCAAGGAAATCAGCCGCAAGCTCAACGAGGGCGAAGGCTCCTTCGGGCGCGCCGTCAACGACCCGAAGATGTATGACAACGTCGTCGGCTGGACGGGCGAGATGCGTGACCTCATCCGCGACTTCCGCCAGAACCCCAAGAAGTATCTGCGCATCAAGATGAGTGTGTTCTAGGCGGCCTCGTTTCCGCGTCCACCTCCCCCGAGTGATGCGGAGGCGCAGGAAATAGCAAGAGTGGGTAGGGCGGGGCCTTGCGCCCCGCCGTTCTTTTGACAAGCTGGCGGGAGACAAGCTCCCGGCCTACACCTTCGCCAAAAACTCCTGCAGATTGCGGTTGAAGGCTTCCGGTTGCTCCAGATTCGACAAGTGCCCTGCCTCGGGAATCTTCACCAGCGTTGAACCGGGAATCGCCTTCGCCATCGCCTCGCTGTCCGCCGGCGGGGTCAGGACGTCCTGCTCGCCGACCACAATCAACGTCGGAACGTCGATTTGCGGCAGCAAATCGAACGCCGACGCGCGCGCCGCCATGCCCCGCAGGGCGCTGGCAATCCCGGCAGGCGTGGCCTCGAGAATCATCGAGCGCACGGCTGCAACGATTTCAGACTGGTGCTCGTGCGTCGCCGGCGCCAGCAGCTTGGGCAGCATGCGCTCGGCGATGGCGCCGCTGCCTTCGCGTTCCGCCACTCCCGCCGTCTCCAAGCGCGCCTTGCGCCCTTCTTCCGTATCCGCCGAGGCGCGTGTGTCCGCCAGAATCAGCGCCGCCACCCGTTCCGGCCAGCGGCGATAGAACGCGAAGGCGACGTAGCCGCCCATCGAAAGTCCGCCCAGCACCACGCGCTCGAGTTTCAGGTGGTCCAGCAGGCCGCGCACATCCTCCGCCAGGCGTTCCATCGTTGAGTCTTCGGCGGCTGTTCCCGATTCATCGTGCCCGCGAAAATCCGGCGTGAGCACACGGTAGCGGCCGGCCAGCGCCGCCACCTGCGGCCGCCACATCTTCCGGTTCAAGGGAAAGGCGTGCAGCAGGACCACAGGAGCGCCGCGGCCTTCGTCGTCCCACGCCAGCTCTACGCCGCCGATTGTTTTCTTGTTCCTCATCACTTCATCTTAGCAAAACACTCAGGGCAACCTACACTTGCGCACAGGCCATCGCACAAGAAGGAACTGCTTTGACAATTTGAGAAAGGAGAAAACGCAATGAAACGCATACTTTCATTTCTGGCACTGCTGAGCATGGTCCTCTTCGCGAGCGGCGCGAGCGCCCTGGCGCAGCACGGCCAGGGCGGCGGCAAGCCGCCGTCGCCACCGCCGCAGGGGCAGGGACATGGCTCGCAAGGATCGCAGGCGACGCCCCCGCGAGGAAGCAGCGCGCAACCCGACGCCAACCGCGGCCGCAGCGAGCAATCAAGCCAGCCCCGCAAGACGGTCAGTGAACAGTTGAAGGCGAACACCAAACTGTCGTCGCACCTGCAGGGGATGTTCCCGGCGGGGACGGACCTGCAGCAGGCCTCGAGCGGCTTCAAAAGCCTGGGCGAGTTCGTTTCCGCGGCGCACGTCTCGAAGAATCTGGGCATCCCCTTTGTCCAGTTGAAGGGGACGATGGTCGGCCCGCCGCAGAAGACTCTGGGCGAGGCCATTCACCAGATCAAGCCGGACGTGGACTCCAAGGCCGAAGCCAACAAGGCCAAGGGGCAGGCCAACAAGGTAATGAAGGAAACCCGATCGTAGTTTGGCGGGACGGGGGAAGCCCCTCGACTATTCGGGGGGCTTCTCGCCTTCTTTAGCCTTGCGCTTCTTTTCTTCTTCTTCCTCGAAGGCCTGCAGTTCTTCTTCGGTGAAGTCGTCGTAGCCCTTGCGCTCGGCGAACATGCCGCCGCGCTTGGTTTGCGTCACGCGGTGGTCAAGCGGGCGCGGGGCCGTCGCCAGCTCTTTGACGCGGCGCAGCGGCTGCTGGATGGTGTGGGCGCGCACCAGCAGGTCGCTCACCGCTTCCAGGAAGTCGTCCACCCGCAGCGGCTTGACCGTATGCGGCAGGCCGAGCTGCTCCAGGCGCTGCTCGACGGCGGGCGGGGCGAAGGCCGAAACCAGAAACAGGACGCGCAGGGGCGCTTCGGCCTCGTCCAGCGCCTGCAGGGATTCAAACAGCGGCGTGTCGAAGCGCACCACCTCCAGGCTGGCAATCACCAGATGCCAAGGCCCTTCGCGGAGTTTTCCCAGCGCGGCGTGGGTGTTCTCGACCGTCTCCAGCGCCCAGCCTTCCGTCTTCAGCAGCGAGACGATGGCGTGGCGCGTCGACGCGTCGTCGTCAACAATCAGAACTCGTACTTCCATCTGTCCCTTCCGCCCGTGCCCATCCTACGCTGTTGCCCCGCGCAGGGAAAGTGTTGCGCTTGTTCAGCCGGTGTTCTTGAAGAACACGGCCGAGAGGGCGGGCAGGGTAGCGTTGATGGAGAACGGCCGGCCGTGGAAGGGAACGGGCTCGGCCTCGCGCCCGCCGAAGTTGCCCCAGCCGCCGCCGCCGTAGCGGGCAGCGTCGCTGTTGAGCGCCTCCTGCCAGTGGCCGCCGCGCGGCACGCCGATGCGGTAGCTCTCCCGCGGCACGGGGGTGAAGTTGCAGACTACCACCATCAAGTCACCCGTCGTGTGGCCACGGCGGAGAAACGCCAGCACGCCGTTGTCGTAATCGTTGCAATCAATCCACTCGAACCCGGCCGGGTCGCAGTCGCACTCGTGCAGCGCGGGCTCGGTGCGGTAGAGCCGGTTCAGGTCTTCGACCCAGCGCTGCACGCCCTGGTGGCGGTCGTACTGCGTCAAGTGCCACTCCAGGCTGCCGTCGTGGCTCCATTCGCCCCACTGCCCGAACTCGCCGCCCATGAAGAGCAGCTTCTTGCCCGGCTGGCCGTACATGTAACCGTAAAGCAGGCGCAGGTTGGCGAACTTCTGCCAGTCGTCGCCCGGCATCTTGCCGAGCAGCGAGCCTTTGCCGTGCACCACTTCGTCGTGCGAGAGTGGCAGGACGAAATTCTCCGTCCAGGCATAAAGCATGCGGAAGGTCAGGTGGTTGTGGTGGAAGCGGCGGTAGATGGGATCCTTGCTGAAGTACTCGAGCGTGTCGTGCATCCAGCCCATGTCCCACTTGAGGCCGAAGCCCAGCCCGCCGACGTAGTTCGGCCGCGACACCATCGCCCACGAGGTGGACTCTTCGGCGACGGTGATGATGTCGGGATGCTCCCGGTAGACCGCTTCATTGAACTGCCGCAGGAAGCTGATGGCGTCGATGTTCTCGCGGCCGCCGTAGGGGTTCGGCACCCACTCGCCGGGCTTGCGCGAGTAATCCAGATAGAGCATCGAGGCCACCGCATCCGCCCGCAACCCGTCGGCGTGATAGAGCCCCAGCCAGAACAATGCGCTCGAGAGCAGGAAGCTGCGCACTTCGTGCCGGCCGTAGTTGAAGATGTAGCTCTGCCAGTCGGGATGGATGCGCAGCCGCGGGTCGAGGTGCTCGTAGAGGTGCGTGCCGTCGAAGTAGGTCAGCCCGTGCTGGTCGCTGGGGAAGTGCGACGCCACCCAGTCCAGAATCACGCCGATGCCGCGCTGGTGCAGGTAATCCACCAGGTACATGAAGTCCTGCGGCGTCCCGTAGCGGCTGCTGGGCGCGAAGTAGCCCGTCACCTGGTAGCCCCAGGAGCCGAAAAACGGGTGCTCCATCACCGGCAGGAACTCGACGTGGGTGAAACCCATCCGCTCGACGTAGTCGGCCAGTTGCGGCGCCACCTCACGGTAGTTGAGCGACCGGTTCAAGTCGTCCGGCACGCGCCGCCACGAACCCAGGTGCACTTCGTAGGTGGATATCGGGCTCGTCACCCGGTTCCGCTGGTGGCGCGTGGCCATCCACTCCTGGTCGCCCCACTGGTAGTCGAGCTCCCACACCACCGACCCCGTCTTGGGCGGCATCTCGTGCAGGAAACCGTAGGGGTCGGCCTTCTCGACGCGGTAGCCGTTGTAGCGCGACGCGATGTAGTACTTGTAGAGCGCGCCGCGGCCCAGCTCGGGCACGAACCCTTCCCAGATGCCGGAACTGTCGCGCGCCCGCAGCGCGTGGCTGGAGCGGTTCCAGCCGTTGAAGTCGCCCATCACGTGGACTTGTTCGGCGTCCGGCGCCCACACCGCGAAGTAGGTTCCGGGCTCACCGTCGGGCGCGGCCATCGGATGCGCGCCCAGCTTGTCGTAGAGCTGGTAGTGCGTGCCCTCGTTGAACAGGTGCAGGTCGTCGGCCGTCAGGCGCGTCACGTCGTGCCGCACCGCCGTTCTGGTCGCCGCCCGCCCGCTCCTTCTTGTCGCCATCAACCGCAATCACCTTTGTCGGGATTCACTTCCCCTAGCATAGCTGCAACCGCCCAGTGCAGGCAAAGAGGTTCCTGTTTGAGGTCGCAACTTGTGATCTCAAACCGATTCCTGCTCGGCGGCAGCCTGACCCGAGAGGCTGGTTGCTACTTCGCGGATTCGGCGCAGGTCGAGCTTGCCGGTGCCGAGCAGCGGAAAAGCCTCGACGCGGAAGAACTGGTTGGGGCGCGGGACCCACAGGTTGGGCAGATCCGTCTGCGGGAGCTTCTGCAGCAACGCTTCGAGCTCCGGCTCCGGCAACCGGTGCAGCACCACCATCCGCTCGCCCTTGGGCGCGTCGGGCACGCCGGTCACGACGAACGTCTGCTCGGTGGCTTCCGCCAGCTCGTGCAGCTTTTCTTCCACCTTGATGTGCGGCACCATTTC
>JAXIPK010000073.1:0-8919 GCA_045402975.1 Acidobacteriota bacterium | reverse complement strand
CAATTCCCGGGATGAGCTTCATCGGCAACTTCTATCGCAACCATCGCCGGCTGTCGTTGCTGGCGGTGACAGCGGCCATTGTGGCGCTGGCGCTCGGGACGTTCGGCTTCACGCGCCGCGAGCAGGTGCAGTACTTTCCAGCCGCGGTGGAGCAGGGCGACATCCAGGCGGTGGTGAACGCCACCGGGACCATCAACGCCGTCACCACCGTGCAGGTGGGCTCACAGGTGTCGGGGAACATCACCGAGCTCAACGCCGACTTCAACTCCCACGTCACTAAAGGACAGGTGGTGGCGCGCATCGACCCGGCCATCTTCCAAACCCGCGTCCTGCAAGTCGAAGCCGACCTGGCCAATGCGCAGGCGGGGGTGGCCACCGCCCAGGCCAACCTGCATCGCGCCGAAGCCAACCTGCGCCAGGCGGAGCTGAACCTGAAGCGCACCCTGGAGCTCTTCGGGCAGGGAATCGCCTCCGAACAGGAACGAGACTCCGTGCAGGCGGCGCACGACGCGGCGCTGGCGGAAAAACAGTCGGCCGAGGCGCAGATCAGCCAGGCCCGCGCCCAGGTGAAGCAGCGCCAGGCGGCGGTGGAGCAGGCCCGGCTCGATTTGCAGCACACGGTCATCCGCACGCCGATTGACGGCACGGTAATCGCGCGCAACGTGGACATCGGCCAGACGGTGGCCGCCAGCCTGCAGGCGCCGACGCTGTTCACCATCGCACAGGACCTGACCAAGATGCTGGTCTACGCCAAGACCGACGAGTCGGACGTGGGCAAGATCCGCGTGGGCGCGCAGGCCAACTTCAAGGTGGACTCGTTTCCCAACGACACCTTCTACGGACGGGTGACTCAGGTACGAATGAACGCCACCACCATCCAGAACGTGGTGACCTACGACACCATCATCGAGTTCGAGAACCGGGACCAGAAGCTGCTGCCCGGGATGACCGCCTACGTGACCATCCCGGTCGGCAGCGCCACCAACGTGGTCAAGATCCCCAACGGCGCCCTGCGCTACACCCCCGACATGCCGGAAGAGCAGCGCCGGGCGCTGCTGCAGAAGTACAACCTGCTCGGCCCACCGCCCGAAGAGGCCAAGAAAGAAAGCGGCGAAGGGACGGCCCAGGCCAAAGAGAAGCCGGCCGAGGGCGTTCAGGGCGGAGAAGGCCGCCGCGGCGGCTGGGGCAACATGAGCGAGGAAGACCGTGCCAAGATGCGCGAGCGTTTCCGCAACATGAGCCCCGAGGAGCGGGCGCGGATGCGGCAGGTGTTCATGGCGCAGCGCCAGGCGCAGGAGCAGCAGAGCGGCTTCCAGGGCCCGCCGCGCACCGGCCCGGGCGCGGAAGGCGCATGGCAGATTGTCTGGAAGCTGAACCCGGACCATTCGCTGCAACCGGTACGCGTCAAGACCGGCCTGACGGACTTCAGCTACACCACCATGCTGGCCGGCGACCTCAAAGCGGGCGACCAGCTCGTCATCGCGCAGACCGGCAGCAAGGGCCCGCAAACCAACCAACCCCTCGGCCGCACGGGCCCGATGCGGTTCTGAGGTTCGCGCCCGTGGAGAACCACCGCGTCCTCCAGCTCGAAGACCTGCACAAGATTTACGACCTGGGAGAGGTCAAGGTGCCGGCGCTGCGCGGCGTGAGCCTGGCCGTGGAGCAGGGCGAGTTTGTGGCCATCATGGGCGCGTCGGGCTCGGGGAAGTCGACGATGATGAACATCATCGGCTGCCTCGACCGGCCGACCCGCGGGCACTACTATCTTGATGGCCAGGACGTCTCGCAGCTCACTTCGGAAGATCGCGCCCACATCCGCAATCGCAAGATCGGGTTCGTGTTCCAGCAATTCAACCTGCTGTCGCGCACCTCGGCGCTGGAGAACGTGGAGCTGCCGATGCTCTACTCCGGTGTGGCCTCGGAGAAGCGTCGCGACCTGGCACAGGCGGCGCTGCACCTGGTGGGATTGACCGGGCGCGAAGACCATCATCCCAGTCAGCTCTCCGGCGGCCAGCAGCAGCGGGTGGCCATCGCGCGGGCGCTGGTCAATCAGCCGTCCATCCTGCTGGCCGATGAGCCCACGGGGAACCTCGACAGCCGCACCAGCAATGAGATCATGGGACTGCTGGAGCTGCTCAACCGCGAGCAGGGGTTGCTGGTGGTGCTGGTGACGCACGAGGCCGACATCGCCGCCCACGCCCGCCGCGTGGTCTTCATGCGCGACGGGCTCATCCTGCGCGACCTGCCGGTGAGCGGCGACCGCCACCAGAAGATCGAAGCCGTGCATCACATGATGGCCGCGGCGGACGAGCTGGCGCCGGCCGGGGAGTAAATGATGGAAATCGCCAACATCCTACGCATCGCCCTGCGGGCGCTGGCGCGCAACAAAATGCGCTCGGCGCTGACCATGCTGGGCATCGTCATCGGCGTCTCGGCGGTGATCGCGATGGTGGCGGTGGGGCAGGGCGCCGAGAACCAGGTGCAGCAGCAGATCCAGAGCTTCGGGACCAACACCATTCTGATTTCCGCCGGCAGCCCGGCCAAGCGTCCGGGCGGCGCGCGCCAGGGCGCTTGGATGGTGAGGACGCTGGTGCTGGAGGACATGCAAGCCGTCCAGCGCGAGGTGCCGCTGGTCACGAGCTGCGCTCCCGGGACAATGTCGAGCCAGCAGGTGGTCTTCCGCAACCAGAACTGGTACACGCGGCTGATGGGGACGACGGGTGACTACCTGAGGGTGCGCGACTGGCCGCTGCTCGCCGGGGCCATGTTCGGCGACGATGAAATCCGCGGCGCGCAGAACGTGGCGGTGCTGGGCAAGACCGTGTCCGACATCCTGTTTGTGGGCGAGGACCCGATCGGGCAGACCATTCGCATCAAGAGCCTGCCGTTCCAGGTAGTGGGAGTGCTGGCGCCCAAGGGGCAGTCGCCGATGGGCGACGACCAGGACGACCGCATTTTTGTGCCCTACACCACGCTGCAAAAGAAAGTCTCGGGGCAGGACTGGCTGCAATTCCTTTCCTGCACGGCTATTTCTCGCGAGGCCTCGGTGGCAGCCGTGCCGCAGATCAATGCGCTGCTGCGCGAGCGGCATCGCATCCGCCCGGGCGAGGACGAAGACTTCCAGGTGCGCACCCAATCGGAAGTGGCCGACCTGGCCGAGCAGACCTCGCGGGTGATGACGCTGCTGCTCGGCAGCATCGCTTCCATTTCGCTGCTGGTGGGCGGCATCGGCATCATGAACATCATGCTGGTCAGCGTCACCGAGCGCACGCGCGAGATCGGCATCCGCATGGCGGTGGGAGCGACGGAAAACGACATCCAGCGGCAGTTCCTGGTGGAAGCAGTGACGCTCTCGCTGCTGGGCGGCGTGGCAGGAATTGCCTTGGGAGCCGGCGCGTCGGCGTTGGTCTCCGGCTTTCTGGGCTGGCCGGTGGCGATCTCAGTGCAGGCAGTGGTGGTGGCGGCGCTGTTCTCCGCCGCGGTGGGAGTTTTCTTCGGGTATTACCCGGCGCGCCAGGCGGCGCGGCTCGACCCTATCGAAGCCTTGCGCTACGAGTGACCGTGACTGTGTAGGGCGGCAGCTTGTCTGCCGCCGAGCCAGCCTACAAGAATAAGACCGGCGGGACACAAGGTCCCGCCCTACACAAGCAGGGAGATTCCTGCTCTAGCTTCCAGCGTCCAGACTCCAGCCTCTAAAACGGCACGTCTTCGTCGGTGATGTCGGGGGCGAGGTCTTCGGGGGGCTCGGGGCCGTGGCCACCAGCGCCGGCTTCCATCTCCAGGGCGGGCTCGCCGCGCGGGGTGAGGATACGCATCTGGCGGGCGACGATCTCAGTCGAGGTGCGCTTGTGGCCCTCGCGGTCGTTCCAGTCGCGGGTCTGCAGCCGGCCTTCGATGTAGCAGAGCTTGCCCTTGCCCAGCAGCTTCGAGCACTGCTCGGCCAGCTTGGCCCAGGCGACGATGCGGTGCCATTCGGTGCGCTTCTGGGTTTCGCCGCCCTTGTCGCGAAAAACTTCGTCGGTGGCCAGGGTGAAGTTGCAGACCGGCGTGCCGCCGGCGGTGTAGCGCATTTCCGGGTCGCGGCCCAGCCGCCCGATGAGGATAACTTTGTTGACCACAGGCCCTCCTTTTTCCTGACTGCCGGGACTAACGTCTAGCGGGAAACGGTTTCGCCCAGCGACTTGAGCCGGCGGCGCGCCCACTCGGCTTCGTCACTGCGGGGATACTTCTCCACCAGCCCGCGCAGCGTGCGCACGCCCTCGTCGCGCTGGTTCAGCTCGAGCTGCGCGTAGCCCTTCTTCAGCAGCGATGCCGCCACCTTGTTGCTGTCGGGATGGTCGCGCAGCACCTTATCGTATTCGGCGATGGCGCGCTTGAAATCATTCTGGCGATAGTAGGTCTCGCCGATGTGGAACTGGGCGTTGCCGGCCAGCGCCGTGCGGCTGTAGTACTGCAAGTAGTCCTGGAACTGCTGGCGGGCGAGGTCGTATTTGCCGGTGTTGAGGTCGCGCAGCGCGTTGTCGTAGAGCGATTGCGGGGCCGGCGCGGGCGGGGAAGCCGGCGCTGACGGGGGCGGATTGCCGCCGCCGGTGGTGGGGCCGCCGCTGGCAACAGGCGGTGCGCCGGAAGAGCCGGCGAGGCGCGAATCCACGGTTTCGAGCACTCCCTGCGCCTGCGCCAGTTGTTGCGAGACCATCGCCAGCCGGGCGCTCAGCTCATCCATGGCGTCGCGCAGTGACTGGACTTGAGTGGCGAGGGAATCCACCCGGGTGTTGGCGTCGGTCTGCGACTGCCGCATGGACTGCTCGGTCTCGGTGACGGTGGACTTCATGCGGTTGACGGCGTCGAGGGCCTGCTCGACCAGCGACTTGGTCACTGCATTGTCGCGCTCCACCGTCTGCCGCAGCTCTTTGACTTCCTGGCGGAGCAGCTCGACCTCTTTGGTCAGCTCGATGACTTCGCGCTTCTGGGCGGCGGCCGGCAGCGACACCAGCGCCACCGCCAGCAACAGAAACACAACAACTCCGGCGGACCGTCTCGAGCCTTTGGATTTCCTCACGGGTTCCTCCTAACTACCGACCCCCACGAGGCGGCAGCAGGACGAAGTGACCCCGACGGTTCGACTGCCAGCATTCCTCGTTCGACTCGAAGCAGAAGGGACGTTCCTTGCCGTAGCTCACCGTCTCCAGGCGGGCGGCGGAGATGCCGAGCGAGACCAGGTAGTCCTTGGCGGCGTTGGCGCGGCGGTCGCCGAGCTGGATGTTGTATTCCGTGGTACCACGCTCGTCGCAGTGACCTTCGATGAGCACGCGGGCATCGGGATACTGGCGGAGGAACTCGCCGGTCTGGGCGAGAGCGACGCGGGCATCGGGCCGGACATCGGCACGGTCGAAATCAAAATAGGCGTCGCGGACCATCTTCTGGAACGACTTCTCCATCGGCTCGGGGATGATGGCCGTGGGCGGTGTGACCGGCGCATTGACGGTGACGCGGGCGCTGGCCTCGGCCGAGCCGCCCGGCCCCTTGGCCACCAGCGTGTAGGTGGTGGAGCGCTCCGGGGTGACGGTGTTGGAGCCTTGCGGGCCGACCGAGCCGACGTCGGGCTCGATGCGCAACTCGGTGGCGTTGGTCGAGTTCCAGGAAAGCGTGGTGGCCTGGCCCTGGTCAATGGTGCTGGGCATGGCCCGCAGCGTGGCGGTGGGCGCGCTGGGCGAGGGAGGTGGCGTCGGCGTGGGAGGTGGAGCGGGCGCCTTCTTCTTGCAGGCCGTCCCCGTCAGCATCAGCACGAGTAGAACTACGAGAGTCCAGCCTATGCCCCGGCGAATCCGCATCCGTCATCCTCCGTCAGTTTTTTCCTGCCCACAAATTCGCAATCCATCATACTACCGCATCGCGAGGACGCAACCCCAAATCCGCGCTATTTCCAGGACCAGCTGGGAGCGGTGTTGGAGCCCTCGAAGGTCAACTGGCGCAAGCCGCTGCCATCGGCCAGCATCATCCAGATCTGGTTGCGGCCGCTGCGGGTGGATTGAAACGCCAGGTGGCGGCCGTCGGGGGCCCAGCTGGGCTGCTCGTTGCGCCCGCTGTCACGGGTGAGCTGCACGGTTTGCCGCGTGGCCACGTCCATGACGTAAATGTCGAAGCTTGAATTGCTGCGCTGCCAGGCGAAGGCCAGCAACTGGCCGTTGGGCGACCAGGCGGGCGAGACGGCGTAGCCCTCGCCGCTGGTCAGCCGCTCGACGCTGCTGCCGTCCACCGACATCAGGTAAATCTGCGGTATGCCGCCGCGGTCGCTGACGAAAGCGATCTGCTGGCCGGTGCGGCGGTTGAAGGCGGGGGAAACATCCACGCCGCGCGAGTGAGTCAGGCGGCGCGGGCGGAAGCCGTCGCTGCCGGCAATGTAGATCTCCGGGTCGCCGCTCTGGCTGGAAGAAAACGCAATCTCGTTTCCGTCCGGCGACCACGCCGGCGTGGTGGTGGTGCCGGGGAAAGCGGGGAAGGCGATGCGGCGGTTCAGCACCAGCGAATAGACCTGAATCATGTTGCGCGGCACTTCGCCGCGCTCGTAGCCGGTGTAGGCGATTTTGGAGCTGTCGGGCGACCACCGCGGCGTGAGGCACAGAAACCCGCAGCGGGTGACCTGGCGCTGGTTGTAGCCGTCGTAGTCCATCACCCAGATTTCCTTGCTGCCGCTGCGGTCGCTGACCAGGGCAATCTGCGAGCGGGCGATGCCGGGGAGGCCGCCGCTCAAGCGCTCGATGATTTCATCGGCGAACTGGTGGGCGAGCGCCCGGGCCGAGTCTTCGGTGAGGTCGCCGCGGTAGCGCTTGGCGAGCACCGGCGCGGCCTGCGGGTTGCGCACGTCGGAGAGCCAGGCTTCGACAAGGAGCTGGTCGCCGGAGAATTGCAGGTTGCCGAAGGCGACCATGTGAGCGTTGGTGGGCGCCGCGGTCCAGGCTTCGGGCTTCAACTCTTCCAGCCGCGTCGGGGCCTGCAGCGGGTAGAAGCTAGGGCTGACCAACTCGATGACGCCGCTCAGCTCCAGGTCGTTGTTCAGCACGGAATTGAACACGCCGGCCGGCGTCTCGACGTTGGTGCTGCGGGCGGCGAAGGAGGGAACCGCGAGACGGATTTTTTCCACGCCCAGGCCGGTGCCGGTGCGGAACCAGTCCTGCTGAGCTGATTCAGCCAGAACACCTGCCGACACCAGCAGCAGAATCAGACAACCTACGACTCGCCCGGTAGCGCTTACTCGCATTCTCTCGTTCCCTCCAAGTCTCGTCTCCTTCATAGAGCAGGGTCCATTTCTATTTCACCACGATCGTCCCGAGGTCGAAAACGGAAGTCGAGTCGACGATTTCGAGAATGACGGTGCTCCCGTCACGCTCCAGCTCCACGAAGGGTGGACCCACAACGAGGACCAACTTCTTTCCCGGAAACGAACTCTTGGGCAGCTTGATGGCGAACACGCCCTTGGCATCCGGGTGCGCCGCGTGCTTTGGCGGCTCAAACGGAATTAGATAACTGCCCCACATGTTTGTCACCTTGAGCCCCGAAGTTTCGACGCGAACGGTCTTCGGCGACTGCCCCCCTTTCGGAGTCGTTGTCGCGGGCACAACATAGACAACAATCTTGCCCTGCGGGTCCTGCTTGGAGGAAGGGAACGGAGTCTTGTCTTCGTTGACCAGGGTGCCGCGGATGACTACCTCCGAGGAACTGGGCTGGCCTTTCTTTGGCGCGGCCTGGGGAGCTGTCTGCCCGAAGACTGCAGTCGCCGCAAGCGTCAACAGTACGATTGAACCTACGAGATTCGGCACCCGCGTTCTCATGAGGCTGTTCATTCCTCGCTCACTGCCGGCGAAAATCGAACCAGAATTCGACGTAGACCTTGCCGCCCGAATAGTCGGAAGGCAGGCGGTCGAGCGGCGAAGAATCGCGGATGGCGCGCTGGCAGGAGCGATCGACCGAAGGCACGCCGCTCGATTGCAGCATCTGGATGTTGACGATGTTGCCGTCGCGCAGCACTTCAAAGCTGATCACCGCCCGCGGCGCCCAGCGCACGCCCGGGTCGACGGCGGACATCAGCCAGTTGCCGCTGATGCGCCGCCGCACGCTCTCCACGTACCACGGGTAGCGCCCGCCGAAACTTCCGCCGGCGCCAAACGACATCCCGCCTTCGCCGCCGCCGGTCTGAAAAGCGGTGTAGGGAAGGGAAGCCGGTCCGCCCTGGCCCGCCGGCGTGGGAATCGCGCCCGGGGGCAACGTCTGCGGCTCTTCGCGGCGGGCCGTCTGCCGCGCGGGTAGCTTCTTCTTCGGCTCTTCGCCGAAGCGCGGAAGCTCGGTAGCGCGCTCTGGCTGCTTTGCTTTCAGGTCTTCCTTCTTCGCTTTCGCCGCGGGCTCTTCTTTGTAAAGGCTGGGGGACTCCGAGGCAGCGCGGTTTTCCGCCACCACCGGCGGGCGGGGCAGCGGAACTCCCGGCAGGCTGCGCACGGCGTTCACCTGAATGGCGCCGCCGCCGGGGCCGCCCCAGGGCTCGCCGCGCTGGTGCGAGAGCGGAAAGTTGAACAGCGCCAGGATGAGCAGCACGCTGTGCGCCACGCTCGACACCACCAGCGGCTGCTTCAGAGTTTCCCGATGCTCGAGGAAGTGGGTCACGTGTTTACTTGATGGGCTCGGTCACCACGCTGATGTTTTCAATGCCGCTCTGGCGCACGGTGTCCATCACCGTCGCAAAAGTGCCGAAGGGAACCGACTCATCGCAGCGGATGAAAACCGAAGTCTGTCCCGCAGGCATGCGCTGGCGCAACGTGTCGCCCAGCGCGTTCACGTTCATCAGCTCATTGCCGAGGTAGAGCCGCTGGCTGCGGTCAATGGTCAGCACCAGCCGCTCCTCGACGATGGCTTTGACGGTGCGCGTCT
>JAXIPK010000321.1:0-2879 GCA_045402975.1 Acidobacteriota bacterium | reverse complement strand
CAGGAACGCGGCGGCGAACGCGCCGGAGGTGGGATGGAGTTGCCGCGCGCGCGAGGCCGCCGCCAGGCTGACGTAGATTCCCGCCACGGCCGCGGCAAAGAGCAGAAGTCCGCCCAGGACGTGGAGGCCGCTGTGGCCGGCCCGCTGCGCCAGCACCGTTTCCCAATCCACTCGCAGGCGATACGCGTCATGCCGGCTGACGTACCAAGCCGTGCCCGCGGCGAGCGAGAGCAGAAAACCGCTGAGGAGATAACTGACACCCGCGGCGTTCAACAGGGCTCGCCGGCTCTCGAACACAAGAACCTCTGTGTACTTACCCTATTTCTTTTCTTCTTTCTTCTCTTCTTTCTTTTCTTCCTTCTTCTCTTCCGCCACGGCGACCTTCGACATATCAATCTCGCGCCATTCGATGTCGAAGTGCTTGTCCATATCCACCACGCCCATGAACTTCTGCGCCTCGCCGGCCGGCATCTTGCTGAGCACTTCGCCGAGGCGCTTTTCGGCGCGGCCTTGTGCGGCGCGGTCCTTGTAGGCCAGCACCACCAGGTGCGTGTAGGTGGCGCCCGGATGATGGATGCTGGGGACGAAGAGGTGATAGCCGAGGACATCGCCCTGCGTGCGCAGCTCGTCGATGACCGGCACGAAGTATTTCTTGAACGAGTTCACCCAGTCGCCCGCCGCAGCGGGCTTGATGCTGACGTAGGACCCCACCACAACCGTGTCGGCCACTTCCTGGGCTGGCGCCGGCAGGCCAGCCGCCAGCATGGCGAGCGCCAGCAGCGCCCCGATTCGCATTGTTCGTTTCATTGTGAAGCCTCCTCCTGGGGATAGATGACTGCGGGTGCGGGAATCCTAGTAGCCTGCGGCGACAATGTCAAAAGCACACCCCCTTGCGGGTTTGGCGCCGGCGGGTTAGGCTTCCTGTTTCCGAAGTTATTCCCAAGGAGGACTTATGCCGAAACCCACTCATCAACAAGCCGACCTGATGCTGCGCCTGTACGACCTGCGGCGGGAAGCCCGCATGCGCACGGCGCGCGACTGGTTCTTCCAGAGTTTCGCCCCCAAGACCATGCAGGAGATGCAACACCTGGTGCCGCCGGGCAGCGACGAGAACGCCTACCTGCGCATGGTGACCAGCTACTGGGAAATGGTTTGCGCCTATCTCAACCATGGTCTCCTCCACGATGAGCTTTTCTTCGAAACCAGCGGCGAGCAGTACCTGGTCTGGGTCCGCGTCCAGCCGATTCTCGGCGATATCCGCAAGCAATTCTCCAAATACTCGTTCGCGCACACCGAGAAAGCCGCCCAGCGTTTCGAGAAATGGGTGGAGAAGCGTGAGCCGGGTCGCATCAAGCGGATGCGGGAGTTTTTCTCCACCCCGCCGATGCAGCAGCAGCCCCGCTAGGCGCCGAGGGGCTATTGACAGTTTCGGCGGAGTCTTCGTATTCTGGGTTTTCCTTCTTTACGCTAGTGTCTCGGGCCAGCCAGCCTTGCAGCAGCTTCCCGGGCAAGAGAGCAAGGAGGGAAGACTGCTGTTCACGCCCCGGGAGACGGGAAACTCCGCCGGGGCTCAAGCCGATGCGGTTCCCGAAACAAACTCAACAAGGAGTGTAGTCACGCCCATGATCTTCGTCAGCGTTCTCGTAGGAATGGTTGCGGTGGGGTATCTCGTCGGGACGATGCGTACGCGCCGGTCCGAGAAGGATATGCCCAGCCCGTTTGGCAAGAACAGCCGCTAATCCAGGCTGTTTTCGACTTCGGCGCGTCTCGACGCCTGCCGGACGCGCCTTTTTCTTTCCCCCCGGCAACCCCTCAGCCGCTTCGTGCTATCTTCTCTCTTGCCGTGTCCTCTCGCTCCCCAATCTGCGCCTGGTTCCTGCTGACTATCCTGCTCGCTTCAGCGCCGGCGCTCCCGCAGAGCAAGCAGCCCACGCAGCCGCTGGATGAAATCGTCCGTCACTTCGCTGAAAAGGAAGGCGAATACGCCGCGGCCCACCGGCTCTACAACTACCAGTTGAGCATCCGCCTTCAGGAGCTGAGCGAGGATGGCGAAACGCTGGGCGAGTTCACGCAGTCGAGCGAGGTCGACCTCGACGCCAGCGGGCGCCGCCGACAGCAACTGCTGGAGAACCCCCACAACGACCTGACCAAGCTCGAAGTCCCCCGCATCGAGCTCGACGAGCTGAACTTCATCCCGCTCTTCATCCTCACCCCGGAGCAGATTCCCGAGTACAACGTCACCTACCTCACCACCGAGCGCCTTGACGAGGTGGATACCTATCTCTTCCACCTCGAGCCCAATCATCCGCCGCATGCCAACGACCGGTTGTTCGAGGGGATCATTTGGGTGGACGCGCGCAAGCTCGACATCGTCCGCGCCCACGGCCGCGCCCTGCCCTCGCACTCCAGCGGCGCGCTCAAGGAATACTTCCGGCGCGTAGAAGTCTTCCGCGAGCCGGTCGACGGGAACCTCTTTCCCACCTACGTGCGCGCCGACGATGTGCTCTCGGTGCGCGACGTTCCCCTCAAGGCCCGCCTGGTGGTGCGCTTCCGCAACCACCAGCGCATCACCACCGGTCCTACGCAAAGTTCTCACAACGCAATACAGCGAGGCGCGCTTGTTCCACCTGATGACTTCTCCTATCCGGAGGCTTCAGAGAGGATTCAATACGAGACGCCTTTTCGGGCAGGTTCTCTAAGGGGGAAAGTAGTTGACCCCAGCAGGGCTGTACGCGAAAGGGTCCTGGTTGAGATCGTCGATGAACAGTGGCGGAAGAGGATTAGGGCCGTGTTTTCGGATTCAGATGGAAGTTTTGCGTTCAATGACCTTCCGGGCGGTGAATATCGTGTCAGAGTGAGTTTTCAGGGCTTCCGGACAC
>JAXIPK010000161.1:0-11166 GCA_045402975.1 Acidobacteriota bacterium | reverse complement strand
CCCAGCAGCCCGGCGACGTACATCACGCCCTGGATGGTGATGGTCACGAAATAGGTGACCACAGTGAAGGCCAGCACCATCAGGAGGCGGTTGCGCCCGCTGGTGTCCTTCTTGGGTTGGCTGTTGGTTCCCTTTGCTTCTGCCATGGCTGTTCCCTCGATTGCGACTCTACGAGTGCATGAAGCTGTTTGATTGTACCTCAGCCAGCCCTTGAGTTGAACCCTAGGACCGGCGGAAGAAAGCGGAGACTTTGGCAACCACGTAGTGCTGCTGGGCGGGGGTGAGCTCGGGGTAGAGGGGCAGGGCGAGGACTTCGCGGGCGGCGCGCTCGGCTTCGGGGAAATCGCCCTCGCGGCCGCCCCAGGCGTGGAAGCAACTCTGCAAGTGGAGCGGCAGCGGGTAGTAGACCTCAGTCCCCACGCCTTCGTCAGCGAGAAACTTTTTCAACGCATCCCGCCCACGAGCCCGGATGACGTACTGATGAAAAACGTGGCGGCGATTCGGCGCGCGATGGGGAATGACCACGGGATGTTTTTCGTCGGGATACGTTTTCTTTGAGTCGGCGAGGCCGGCTTCCAAGAACAATCCATCGTAGCGGTCGGCGGCCGCGATGCGGGCGCGGTTCCAGTCTTCGAGATGACGGAACTTGACGCGCAGCACAGCGGCTTGCAGCTCATCGAGGCGCGCGTTCCAGCCGACGTGGTCGTGGTGGTACTTGTCGTGAGTGGAGCCGTCGCGGCTCATGGCGCGCAAGCGGTCGCCGAGCGACACATCCGTCGTCGTCAACAGGCCGGCGTCGCCGTAGGCGCCCAGGTTCTTGGTGGGATAGAAACTGAAGCAGCCGACGCGGCCGAGCGAACCGACGCGCTTGCCCTTGAAGTCGGCGCCGATGGCCTGGGCGGCGTCTTCGATGACCGGCAGGTCAAACTCGGCCGCGATTTCGTTGATGGCGTCCATGTCGGCGGGCTGGCCGAACAGATGCACCGGGATGAGAGCGCGGCATCTCCTCCGCGTACCGCCGTCCATTCCCTGCAACCGTGCCCGCAGCTTCTCGGGATCCATGTTGAAGGTGCGCGGCTCGATGTCCACAAACACCGCGCGCGCACCCAGGCGGGCTACGGCGCCGGCGGTGGCAAAAAAAGTGAACGGAACGGTGAGGACGTCGTGCTCGTGGGTGACGCCGAGTGTAACCAAAGCGAGCAGAAGCGCGTCCGACCCGGAGGCGCAGCCAATGGCCTGGGGCACGCCGCAGTAGTCGGCCAGCTCGCGCTCGAGCGCCTCGCCTTCGGGGCCGAGGATGAAGCGCTGGCTTTCGAGCACCCGCGCCAAAGCCGCCTCAATTTCCGGCTTGAGTGCGGTATACTGCGCCCGCAGGTCGAGTTGTGGGATGTGGGTACGGGTCGGGGTCGTCATCGCGCGCCGGAAAATGTAGCACATCTCGGCGAGGCGTGAGAGAGCTTCGCGCCGCACTCACAACCGCAACAAAAGCGGCCAGTTGGGGAGAGAATGTTTACTTTTGCACGGCTTTTGTGTAGATTGAGTTCGGGCTGGAACCGGATAGCGGAGGGTTCGGTTTCACGGGGGTCAAACTCCGGGACCAGACCCAAATGCCTTGTCTACGGCGTGGCAGACAGGACACAGCAATTTTTTCTTTCACCTCCAATCGACCGGTGGGGATGTGTGTAACTCTGCAGGCTGAGAGGCCGAAGGAGCGGAGAGAGAAGCGTTGCCGATCCCGATCCTGATCGAGCACGTCATCACCTTTGTCATCGTCGTGCTGGTGACGGTGATGGTGTTGACGTTCGGCTTCGTGGCTGGCGCCATCGGCCGCCGGCGCCGCCGGGAGCGCTACTTCGAAAAGCTGGACGACCTGCGGCAGCAGGTGGCGCCGCTGATCGCCGGCATCGTCGAGCAGACCGCCGACCCCGCCAAGGCCTTCGCTGCCCTGCAGCAGCTTTCCACCAAGAGCGATGCGGCGATGTTCGAGCAGTTGTGCGTGGAGCGGCTGCCGGCGCCGGACAAGCTGCCGGCGCTGGCGAAGGTCTGCGAAGACCTGGGGCTCATCAAGCGCTGGCAGGCGCACCTGGGCGGACTTTCCGAAGCGCGCGGCATCACGAGCCTGTTTGTGCGCGTCTTCCGCTTCGGGTATCTGGAGCGGGCGAAGGCGGCGGAGAACCTGACGGCCATCCGGCACCGCGGCAGTTGGCCGCTGCTGGTGAAGGCGCTCTCCGACCCGCATCCGGACGTGCGGGAAGTGGCGCTGCGCGGCCTGGGGACGCTGGCGGAGCCGGACAGCTTCCCGGCGCTGGCGGAGCGGCTGCAAACCGTCATCCTCAAGCCGGACACACCGGGGCTGGCCTTCCGCACGGTGAAGGCGGCCATCGTCAATTTCCCGCTCTCGATGTCGGCGGAGCTCATCCCCACGCTGAAGCACCAGCACCGGCGCATCCGCTTCCTGACCACGGACGTCATCCGGGAGATGGTGGAGAAAGCGGCGGCGAGCGAATACGGGTTCACGCTGAACGAGCGCAACTTTTCGGCCGAGCTGCTCGAGCTTTTTCTCAACAACCTCTCCTACGACGAAAACCCGGATGTGCGGGCGCGGGCCGCGCCGGTGATCGCCTACTTCCGCGACATCCGCTCCGTGCCGGTGCTGCTGTCGCTGCTGGAAGACCCGGAGTGGTTCGTGCGGCTGCACACGGTGCGGGCGCTGGCCAAGCCGAAGTTCGAGACCCAGCTTCCGGAAATCGCCCGGCGGCTGGCCGACCCGCGCTGGATGGTGCGGGAAGCGGCGGTGCGCGCGCTGCAGTCGTTCGGGGCCGAAGGCACGGCCACGCTCTACGATTATTTTCTGAGCACCGAAGACCGCTACAGCCGCGAGCAGATTGCGGATGAGTGGCAGCGCGCGGGGCTGATCCCCAGCCTGCTGGCGCAGTACGCCGGCGGCCGCGACGGGCGCGAGCACCGCGTGCTGGAGCAACTGGCGCACATGGGCAAGACCAGCTACGTGGTCGGCCTGCTGCTGGGCACGTCCGAGCCCGGCGTGCGCAAGAAGTTCCTGGAGGATTTCGGCCGGCACCCCGACGGGCAGATTCAGGCCTGGGTGAGTTACCTGGCCGCGCATGAGACCGACGCCGAGCTGCGGGCACTGGCCCAGGCCCGGCGCGCCGAGCAAACGCAGGCGAAAAGGAGCCGATAGGCATCATGGCCGTTGAATGGCGGGACCTGTTCATCCACTTGATGAACATCTTCAATATGATCATCGTGGCCTACTTCTTCCTGGCCAATGGCGGCTACACTATCCTGATGGTGCTGTCGCTGACCTCGCTGCTCATCTACAACCGGCGTCTGCGCTACCAGGGCCTGGAGGAGCTGCGCGACTCAGTGGTGACACCGCCGGTGACGGTGATCATGCCGGCGCACAACGAGCAGGAAGTGATCGTGGAGTCGGTGCGCTCGGTGCTGCGGACCGACTACCCCTACCTGGAAGTCATAGTGGTGGACGACGGGTCGAACGACGAGTCGCTCAACCGGCTCATCGCCGCCTACCAGCTCGTCAAGATGGACCTCATCTACCGGCCGCGGCTGGCGACCGAGGCGGTGCGCGGTTTCTACCTAAACCCGGCCATCCCCAACCTGCTGGTCATCAGCAAAGACAACGGGGGCAAGTTCGACGCGCTCAACGTCGGCATCAACGCCTGCCGCACGCCCTACTTCTGCACCCTGGACGCCGACTGCATCCTGGAGCGCGACGCGCTGCTGCGGCTGATGCGGCCCATCAAGCGCGACCCGCTCAACATCGTGGCCAGCGGCGGCATCGTGCGCATCCTGAACGGCTGCGAGGTCAAGGACGGGCAAGTGGTGAGCGTCGCGCTGCCCGACACGGCGCTGGAGCGTTTCCAAGTGGTGGAATACCTGCGCGGCTTCCTGTTCGGGCGCACAGGCTGGGACCTGCTGCACGGCACGCTCATCGTCTCCGGCGCCTTTGCCGTCTTCCACCGCGAAACGGTGATTGAAGCCGGCGGCTTCCACGAGACCACGGTGTCGGAAGACATGGAGTTGATTGTGCGGCTGCACCGCTGGGCGCGGGACAACGAGCGGCGCATCAAGATGAAGTTCATCTCCGACCCGGTGTGCTGGACGGAAGCGCCGGCCAACCGAAAGAACCTGGCGGCGCAGCGGCGCCGCTGGCACATGGGCCTCTACCAGACGCTGTGGCTCAACTCCGACATGCTGTTCAGCCGCAAGTTCGGCCGCGTCGGCTGGCTTTCCTATCCCTTCCAGCTCTACGTGGAAGCCCTGGGCGCCCCGGTGGAGTTTCTGGGCTACATCATGGTCCCGCTGGCGCTGCTGCTGGGGATCGTGCCGCCCTCGATCTTCCTGCTGTTCGTGCTGCTGGCGCTGGCCTACGGCAGCTTCCTGTCGGTGGGCTCGGTGCTGATGGAGGAGCTGACCTACCGGCGCTACCCGCGCTACCGCGACCTGCTCATCCTGCTGGGCTACGCGCTGCTGGAGAACATCGGCTACCGGCAGCTGGTGGTCTGGTATCGCGTGCAGGGCTTCTGGCGCTTCCTGACCGGATTCCAGCAGTGGGAGAAAGTTACGCACGGCGGAGCGGAGGCCTAACCGATGAACCTCTTCCGCAACCGCATCGTCATCTCGCTGCTGATCATCTTCGGCCTGGCCGCCTACTGGGAGTTCGGCGGCAAGAGCTGGGCGGGGCCGCTCTACGTGCAGGCGGCCGACGAATACAAGAAAGGGAACTACGAAGAGTCGATCAAACTCCTTGAACGCGCCTACCAGCTCGACCCCAACGACGCCACCACCCTGACGCTGTTCGGGTGGAATTACCTGAAGCTGAAGCGCTTCACCGAAGCCGAGCCCTACTTCGACCGGGCGCTCAGCCTGCAACCCGACTTGGTTGACGCCCGCCGCGGGCTGGCACACTGCTGGCTGGAGCTGGGCCAACCCGACCGGGCCTTGGACAGCTTCGAGAAGCTTCCCCCCGAGATGCAGGCCCTGCCCGACGTCCGCGTCGCCATGGCGCGCGCCTACCGCACGCGGGGCGAGAACCAGAAGGCCGCCACGCTGCTCTCGGCGGTGCTGAACAAGGACCCCAAGAACATTGACGCGCTGGAGGAGCTCGAGCGTCTGGCGGGCGCCGACGACCCCGCCGTGCTGGCCGCCATGCAGGCTTCCCGCGTTCGCCCGGCCACACTGCAAGTGTCAGCTCGCCTCGAGGGCGGCTACTTCCAGGTGCGCGAGGGCAACACCTGGAAGCAGCTCTACATCGCCGGCGTCAACATCGGCCCGGCGCGCCCGGGGCATTTCGTTTCCGAGCCGCCGCTCAAGGCGGATATCTATCTCGATTGGCTGGAGAGCATCGACCGCCTGAACGCCAACTCCATCCGCGTCTACACTCTGCTGCCCCCGGCCTTTTACCAGGCGGTCTGGATTCACAACACCAAGAACCCCGACCGGCCCCTCTACCTCTTCCAGGAAATCTGGATGAAGGAACCGCCCGACCGCAACCTCTACGACAAGGCCTTCATCACGGACTTCGAGACTGAGATCTACAACCTGGTGGACGTGATCCACGGCAACGCCACCCTGGCGGCGGAGCCCGGCCGGCCGGGCGGCATCTACGCCGCCGATGTTTCGCCCTGGACGGTGGGCTGGCTGGTGGGGCGCGAGATCGAACCCAGCGTGGTGGCCGTCACCAACGCCCGCAGCCCGGGCGCGCGCAGTTTCGACGGCCGCTATCTGAAAATCTCCGACGGCAACGCCACCGAAGTCTGGCTGACCCGGATGTGCAACAAGGTGGTGGAGTACGAGGTGGAGAAATACAACTGGCAGCGGCCGGTCTCCTGGGTGTCCTGGCCGCCGCTCGACCCGCTCTACCATCCCTCGGAGAGCTCGCTGGAGGAAGAGTGGCAGGTGCGGCGCGCCAAGGGCGAGCAGCTGCCTCCGCTGCGGCCCGGTGTCACCGACGATATTGACGCCGTTTCCCTCGACGAGGAAAAAGTCTCGCCCACCGCCGAGCTCAAGTCCGGCTACTTCGCCACCTCCCACGTCTATCCCTTCTATCCCGACTTCATCATTCACGACGCCAAGTACCGCGTGGCCAGCGACAAGAGGGGCGTCAACAGCTACTGGGGCTACCTGAAGGACTTGAAGTCTCACTACCGCAAGACGCCGCTGCTGGTAGCCGAGTACGGGCTTTCTACCAGCGTGGGTATTGCTCACTTCAACCCCTACGGCTGGAACCACGGCGGCGTGGAGGAATCCAAGCAGGGCGAAGACATGGTCCGCTTGACCGAGAACATCCGCGACGCCGGCTTCGCCGGCGGGATTGCCTTCGAGTGGGTGGATGAGTGGTGGAAGCACAACTGGATTGCCTACGACTTCGAGCAGCCGTTCTACCGCAGCGCGCTCTGGCTGAACGACATGGATCCGGAGCAGCACTTCGGGCTGCAGAAGTTCATCCCTGCTGCGCCGCTGCAATTCCAGGAGGTCTATCAGGCTCCGACGGGCAGCAGCCCGGAAGGGCTGCCCTACATCGAACGCATCCGCTGGGCCGCCGATCCCTCCGCGCTCTACCTGCGGCTGCAGCTTTCCTCCGCTGCCGGCCCCACGCTGGACTGGAAGAAGGCCAACTACGCGGTGGCGCTCAACACCTGCGGTCGGGCCTGTGGCTCGCGCCTGATACCGGTTCCGGGCGTGCCGCCGCGCAAGGCCCCCGACGGGTTCAACTTCCTGCTGCGGCTGGGCGGGCCCAACGCCACCCGCCTGCTGGCGGCCCGCAGCTACAACCCGTACCGTGGAGTGCGGGTCGGCGGCATGCCGCAACTCACCGACGTCATCCTCCTCCGCAACCAGAAGACGGACGTAACGGAGGTGGAGGAGTTCGAGGAAATCGTGGTGGAGACCAACCGGCGCCGCTACGGTCGCGACGGCACTTTCTATCCCTCCGAGCGGTACAGCCGCAGTGTGCTGCTGCAAGGCACGTTCGACTACGGCCAGCCCGGCTACAACTCGGTGGCGCAATGGTATTACGACGCCGCCTCGCGCGAGATCCGCCTCCGGCTCTCCTGGGGTCTGCTGTTGGTGATGGACCCCTCGAGCGGCATCGTCTATTCCGGCACCGATGCAGACGCCAAGCCCATCGGCCTGCGCTCCGACCACATTTCGCTGGCCGCCTTCGCCTTTGCGCCGGCGCAGAACGTTCCGCCCCAGTTCGTCCCCGGCGGCACCGACACGCTCGACGTTGTTTCCATTGTCTGGCCGCGCTGGGAAGGGGTAGAGTACAAGCAGGTGCCGAAGAAGAGTTTTGAAATACTGCGTCCGCAGTTCGAGAAGCTCACCGGACGCCGTGCACGAGGGAGGTAACCCCGATGTCGGCCCGTACCCTAGGCAAGTCCATCCTGATTGGCTGGGCAGCGGCCTTGCTGCTGGCTGCGGCCCCGGCCGCCACTCTGCTCGCCGCTCCCGACGACGAGCAGGAGGCGCAGCTCCGTCAAGTGTTGACGCAGGAGCAGGCGCGCAAGCTGCGCGCCGAGGGCGACCTGGCCTATGACCGCTTCGACTTCGTGCAGGCGCTGGCAATCTACGCCCGCGTCCATCCCTACTTCACCCGCGACTTCACCCTCAACCAGCGCCTGGGCTGGCTTTACATGAACCGCGCCAACCCCGATTACGCCAAGGCCGCCCAGCACCTGCGCACCGCCTACGAGCTCAACCCCGACAACCTCGACGTCCTGCGCGACTACGCCCGCGTGCTCAGCTGGCAGCGCCAGTTCGCCGAAGCGGTGCCGCTCTATCGCAAACTGGTCGAAAAGCAGCCCGGGCAGCCGGAAGTGCAGCTCGAGTTCGCGCGCGTGCTGGCCTGGGCCAACCAGGACGAAGACGCCATCGCCGCCTATCAGACCTACATCAACAGCCGTCCCTCCGACTTCAAGGCCCGCAACGAGTTCGGCCGCCTGCTGGCCCGCCGCCGCGATTTCTCCGGCGCCATGCAGCAATTCAACTACGTGCTCCGCTTCCAACCCGACAGCGCCGAGGCCCGCCTGGGTCTGGCGCGGGTGTTGAGCTGGTCGGGGCAGTACCAGGCCAGCTTGAACGAAGTCGAAAAAGTGTTGGAAGGCGAGCCGCAAAACTTCGAAGGCCGCGTGGTCAAGGCCTACGATTTGCTCTGGCTGGGCCGCAGCCAGGAAGCCCGCCCGATCTTCGAGGCGTTGCAACGGGAAGATTCCAAGAACACCGACGTGCAGGAGGGCATAAAACTTCTGGCACAGATGCAGCCCGGCCGTCCCTCGGAAGCGCCGCCCCCGCCGACCACCGCGGCCGTCACCACGCCGGAGCTGTTTGCCGCGCAGGCCGCCGAAGCGCAGAGCCGCTTTGCCGAAGCCGCGGTCGCCTACCGCGCTCATCTCACCAAGCATCCCGAGGACGACCAGGCGCAGTTTCTTCTGGCGCGGGTGCTGGGCTGGGACCGCCAGTTCGATGAGTCGGAAAAGCTGCTGCGGGCGTGGATTGAGAAGCACCCGGAGAATCCGGCCGGCTACCTGCAGCTGGCGCGAGTGCTGAACTGGGCCGGCCACTACGACGACGCCATCGAGCCCTATCGCAAAGGGCTGGAGCTTGACTCCACCAACATTGAAGCGCGGGTCGAGCTTGCCCGCGTGCTTTCCTGGGGGCGGCGCTACGGCGACTCCATTCGCGAATTCCGGTTGGTGCTGGCCGCCCAGCCCAACCACAAGGAAGCCCGCATCGGGCTGGTGCAGGCGTTCATCTGGTCGGGCGAGCTGGAGGAAGCCGGCCGCGAGCTGGCCGAGCTGCGCCGCACCTTCCCCGGCGAGCCGCAGGCCGACGTGATGGCGCGCACGCTGGAAACGCTGCAGTCCACCCGCACTGTGGCGCGCGAAATCTCGCCTACCGCGTCGGAAGAATACTTCCGCAACCTGGTGCAGAAAGACCCGAACAACGTCTCGGCCCGCGTCGAGCTGGCCGACGCCCTGCTGCGCAAGGAAGACTACACCGGGGCCATCGAGGAGCTGCAGACCGCGCTCGGCCTCCGGCCCGACAACGACGACGTGCGCTTGAAGCTCGCCCGCGTCTATAGTTGGAACCGCCAGTTCACGGAATCGGCCGCGCTCTATCAGGAGTGGCTGAGCCGCCACCCCGACGATCTCGACGTCCGCCAGGAGCGCGCCCGCGTGCTCTCCTGGGGCCGCAACTACGACGAGTCCGTCGCCGAGTACCGCCGCATCCTCGAGAAAGATCCCAACCGCGGCGCCGCGCGCATGGAGCTGGCTCGCGTGCTGGGCTGGGCGCGGCGCTACGACGAATCCTCCGAGGAGTTCAGCGCCATCCTCAAGCGCGACCCCGACAACATCGAAGCCTGGATCGGCAAGGGCCGCGTGCAGGCCTACCAGGGCCGCTGGCAGGCTTCCATCTTTTCCTATGAGAGCGCGCTGCGGCTCGACCCCAACAACGCCGAAGCTCGCACCGGCAAGGCGCAGACCATGCTCTGGTCAGGCCGCGTCGGGCAGGCGCGGAACCTCTTCCAGGAATTGCAGAGCGAGCAGCCCGACAATCCGACGGTGTTGGTCGGACTGGCTTCGGCCGAGGATTCTTCCGGGCGGCCGGAGAAGGCGTTGCAGCTGCTCGACCACGCCGCCAGCGTCGAGCCCAAAAACGTCGACGTGCAGATTCTTCGCGACCAGATTCGCTCGCGCCTCCGCCCCGAGCTGCGCCTCCGCTGGGGCTACGTCCGCGACACCGAGCGCCTCAACACCTGGGGCTACGGGCTCGACTTCCGCTTCAACACGCATCCGCGCCTGCGCAACTTCCTGACGGTGGACTTCATCCCCACGTCCGGGCCTTCGGCGTTCTTCGGCTACCCGGTGGATACCGGCAGCGGTCTCGCCGTTGCCTCGCAGGTGCCCATCAATCCCTTCGTGCCCGCGCCCACGCTGCTGACCGCGTCGGATTTTCCTGCTGGTTCGCTGCTCTCGCCGAACGACCGCATCCGGCAGTCGGCGGTGCAGTTCCTCTTCGGCGGCAGCATGCGGGTCAACAACTGGTTCCGCTTCACGGCAGGCGCCGGCGCGGTGGTGCTGCGCCACGGCAACCTGGCCAGCGGGCCGCTGTTCCCCTCCACGCGCACCCGCTTCATCTATAGCGTCGCCCCGACTTTCAGCATCGGCCGCACGTGGGACTTCACTCTGGGCGTCAGCCGGCAGTATGCGCTCTACACCCCGCGCTCCATCAATCAGACGATTCACTTTGATGAGCTCGCGCCCACCGTGGTCTATCGGCCCAACGACCGTACCCGTGTGGCTTTGAGTCTCTGGTACCGCTGGCTGGGTCCGAAGTATGAGCTGCCGCCCATCGACAGTTTTCCCGGCGGCGTCTTCCGCCAAAAGGGATGGGGCGGCACGCTGGAAGCCACCCGCATCCTCTGGCGCGGCGACCGGGGCGAGTTCGAAGCCGGTTATGTGGGCCAGATGATGGGCTATACGCACCCCTTCGGCATTACCTCGCCGGAGTTCTTCGTCAACCCGGGCTTCTTCACGCCCAACTTCTACCAGCGGCACGCCGCGCTCGTCCGCACGCTGTGGAAGCCGAACAGCTGGTTTGCTTGGGACGCACACGGCACGGTGGGCCCGCAGCAGATTCTCCACCACTCCGACCAGAGCTTCAGCGCCACCGCCGGCACGCGGCTCGATTTCCAGATCACACCCAAGACCCTGCTCAGCCTGGGCTACGACTACTTCAACACCGCCGGAGCCGGGCAGGCCTTCATTCCCGGGGCCCGCACCGCGCCCTACCACAGCAACGCGGTCTTCATCGTGCTGCACTTCCACTTCTAAGGGAAGTCGAAGAGTCTAAGAGTCGAAAGTCAAAGGGCAAAGAGAGGTCGGGAGTGCATTCCCCGATGGCCCGGACATGCGTACAAACGCGTTTTGTACGCATTTCGACCCTGGGGTGGGGGATACAGCCGCCCGCACCTCTCTAGGCACCGGGAGACCCTTCGACTTCGCTCAGGACAAGCAAGCTCCCGCCCTACATAAGCCGCAGAGCAGGGTGACTCCTGTGTAGGGCGCCAGCTTGCCTGGCGCCGAATTACTCGAAGCGGGGGCGAAGGTCGCCGAAGGTGACCTG
>JAXIPK010000023.1:0-3482 GCA_045402975.1 Acidobacteriota bacterium | reverse complement strand
GCGCATGGACTCGGTGCGCGACATCGAAACGCTGCTCGACTGGATCAAGACCCGCCCCGACCTCGACCCCGACCGCATCATGGTCGCCGGCGGCAGCTACGGCGGTTTTATGACTCTGGCCGTGGCCACCAACTACAACGATCGCATCCGTTGCTCGCTCGACGTCGTCGGCGTCTCCAACTTCGTCACCTTCCTCCAGAACACTGAGGCCTACCGGCGTGATCTGCGCCGCGTCGAGTACGGCGACGAGCGCGACCCCGAGATGCGCGCCTATCTCGAGAAGATTGCTCCGGCCAACAACGCCCAGAAAATCACCAAACCGATCTTTGTCATTCAGGGCGCCAACGACCCACGCGTCCCGCGCACTGAGTCCGAGCAGATGGTCGCCACCGTGCGCAAGAACGGCTCGCCGGTCTGGTATCTGATGGCCAAGGACGAGGGCCACGGCTTCGCCAAAAAGAAGAACCAGGACTTCCAGTTCTACGCCACCGTGCAGTTCATCCAGGAGCACCTGTTGAAGTAAGAGACGTGACCCGTGGCCCGTGTCCCGCGACCCGTGAAAGCCAAACCGCTAAACGCAGCTTAGCGAGCTTCGGTTTTTGATTTTCGAGCGCCGTTCTTGCTGGGTGGGGGCAGGTCGACCAGCGCGGCGCAGATGGCGTCAATCAGAGCCAGGACGCGAGGGTCGCTGAGGCGGTGGTGGTTGGCGAAAATAGCAAACACCAGCGGCTCGCCCGCCTCGGTTTCCACGTAGCCGGCCAGCGCATTGGCGTCGCTCACGCTTCCCGTCTTGGCGCGAATGCGGCTGCGCAGCGGCACCTCCCGCATCCGCTCTTTGAGCGTGCCGTCCAGCCCGCTCACCGGCAGCGAGTCGCGGTAGAGCGCGCCCCAGGGCTGCTCGGCGGCGTAGCTCAGCAGCCGCACCACGGCGCGCGGCGTCACCAGTCCGATGCGCGCCAGCCCTGAGCCATCGCGAATCGCCACTTCCTCCGGGTTGACGCCCGCATTGGCTAGCCAGGCGCGCAGCACCTCGAGCCCCGCCTCGGTGCTGCCGTCGCCCCGCCGCGGCGGCGGCTCATTCGGCTTGCGCGGCCGCTCCCCAAGCGAGCTCTCCGGCGGCAGCTGCCGCCCCAGCAGCCGCAGCAGCATTTCCGTGTGCAGGTTCTGGCTGTTCTTGTTGATGAGCTTGACCTCTTCAATGAGCGGTAAGGAGAAATGCTCGCCGAGAATCACCGGCAAGGCGCCCGGAGGCTCGGCGGTGAACGGCGGCGCGGGCGCATAGCGCACATCGACCCGCCCTTGCAGGCGGATGTGGTGACGTTCCAGCGCCTGCTGGAACAGCTCGCCCGCAAACTCCGAGGGCTCATCAATGGCCACCCACAGCGTGCGCCCCTTGTGGTTCGCCGCGATGGGCCCGCTGATCTCGAGCGTGCGGCTGCCCGGGTCGCGCCGGACGTAGAGCTGGGTTTCGCTCTCCGGCGGCGCCGTCCAGACGCGGTTCTCAATCTGGTAGAAGCGCGTGAACGGCAGCCAGGTAAGTTGGCCGGCTTGATTCACCTGCTCGCCCGGCTCGACTCGAACCGCGAGCACGTTGTCGGCCAGCGAAAGCGCCCGCACCGGCGCGCCGTAGCTCCACACCATGTCGCCCACCGCCCAGTCGAGCCCGTAGGGCTCGGGCGAGAAGAAGGATTGGTCGACGATCAGGTCGCCGGAAATCAGTTGCACGCCCCTGGCGGCCACCTGCGCCGCCAACTCATCGAGCGCCGGGCCGGGGTCGCACATCTGCTCGTCGCGCTTCTTGCCGACATCGTAGGGCAAGTCGCAGCCGGCCAAGTCGGGGTCGCCGCCGCCGACCAAGAAGAGATTGCCCACCAGGCGCCCGTCGCGCTCAATCCGCCCGCGCGTCCCGACCACGGTGCGGAAACGATAGTCGGGCCCCAGCAACGAAAGCGCCGCGGCGGTGGTGAAGAGCTTGGTGACCGAAGCGGGCGTGAAGTAGCGGTCGGCATGGAGGACATACAGCGTACGGCCGCGTTGCGGCGCGTAGACTTCAATGCCCCAGAACCCGCGCGCCGCGTCCTGTTGGCTGACGATTTCGTTGATCCGCCGCGCCAGTTCCTGCTCGCCCGCCTCCTGCGCCGCCAGCGGCAGCGCCAGCAGCAGAACCAGCAGCGGGAGTATCAGCCGGCGAGGGTCGCGCATCAGCGGGTAATGGTCAGGCGCACGGTGGTGGTGTCGAAGACCCGGCCGTCGCTGGCGGTGATGGTCACGTCCTGGTTGGACACCGGTTGAGCATTGGAGGTCGCCTGAAACGTAACGCTGCCGCTGTTGAGCATGCCGGGTTCGTGCGTCTGCGCCGTGACACCGGCCGGCACACCGCTCGTCGTCAGATTGACCGGCCCGGTGTCGCCCTGGCGAGAAAGGTTGACGTCCACGCTTTGCGCGTTGCCGTTGATCACAAGCGTCAGCGAATCCGGATTGACCGAGATGTGCAGGGTGAGCATGCCGTTATTGACCAGCAACCCGACGTCGGTGTTGCATCCAGTGGCGGCGAGCGCCAGCCCGACGACGAGGGCGAGCGATAATCGGCGCTTGGCTTGAACCCCACGCATGGAGTTTGCTCAGCACGCCAGTTTGCGCGCCAAATCTTTGGCGAAGTACGTCAGCACCATCTGCGCGCCGGCGCGGTGAATCGCCGTCGTCGTCTCCAGCATGGCGCGCTCGAGATCGAGCCATCCGTTACGCGCCGCGGCGTGGATCATCGAATACTCGCCGCTCACCTGATAGGCGGCCACGGGAATGTTGTAGGTATCGCGCACCTGGCGGATGACGTCGAGGTAGGGCAGGGCCGGCTTGACCATGATGATGTCGGCGCCTTCTTCGAGGTCGAGCGCCACCTCGCGCAGCGCCTCCCGCGCGTTGGCCGGGTCCATCTGGTAGCCGCGCCGGTCGCCGAATTGCGGCGTGGACTGCGCCGCCTCGCGGAACGGCCCGTAAAACGCCGAAGCATACTTGGCGGCGTAGGTGAGGATGGGAATGTGGTCGAAGCCCTGGGCGTCGAGTGCCTGGCGGATGGCGCCCACGCGGCCGTCCATCATGTCGGAGGGCGCGACGATATCCGCGCCGGCCCGCGCCTGGCTGAGCGCCGCCTTGGCCAGCAGCTCGAGCGAGGCGTCGTTCACCACGACGCCGTCTTCAACCTTGCCGCAGTGGCCGTGGCTGGTGTACTCGCACAGGCAGACGTCGGTGATGACCACCAACCCGGGCACTTCGCGCTTGAGCGCCCGCGCCGCCTGCTGCACGATGCCGTCGTCGGCGTAGGCGCCCGAGCCCAGCTCGTCTTTTGATTCGGGAAGCCCGAAGAGGATCACCGCCGGGATGCCGAGCTTGCTGACCTCGCGGCATTCTTCGACGAGCTGGTCGACGGAGAGATTCGCGACCCCGGGCATCGAGGCGATTTCCTTGCGCACGCCCTCACCCGG
>JAXIPK010000361.1:0-9970 GCA_045402975.1 Acidobacteriota bacterium | reverse complement strand
CGCGTCGGCAGGTCCACCAGCGCCTCCACCACCGGATTCAATCCCAGCGCCAGCCCCACGCCCATCGCCCCGCCCACCGCCGCCAATAGGGACGACTCCACCAGAAACTGCAGCCGGATGTCGCGCCGCCGCGCTCCGATGGCCTTGCGCGTGCCGATCTCCCGCGTGCGCTCGGTCACCGACGCCAGCATGATGTTCATAATCACGATGCCGCCCACCACCATAAACACCGAAACAATAATCGTGGCGCCCATGAAGATGCCGCCCATGAGGTTGTCCCAGATGGCCTGGATGGACTCGCTGGCTACGATTCCGAAGTTCTCCGGCTCGTTCGCCTTCAGCCCGCGCCGGCTCCGCATCAGGATGCGCGCCTGCTCCTTGGCCTGCTCCATCACCATCGGGTTCTGCGCTTTCACCGCCACCCGCACGCCGCTCCACTCCGGCGCGCCTCGGCCCCAGAGCTTGTGCAACGTCGTCAGCGGGATGTAGGCGAAGTTGTCCTGGCTCTGCCCGAAGGTGGTCCCTATCTTCTCCGCCACGCCCACAATCTCGAACGGGTGCCCGTTCAGATACACCGTTTTGCCCACCGGGTCGGCCAGCGGGAACAGCCGATCCACCAGGTCAGTGCCGATGAACGCCACCTGGGCGCGGGTATGGTACTCCGACTCGGTGAGGTAGCGGCCCCGGCCGACTTTCTCCGGCGAGATGTCAATCATGTTGGGGGTCACGCCGCGCACGCTCACGCCCGGCAACGTTTCGTTGCCTCCCCGCGCCGTGCCCTGCTGGAACTCCCGCGCTCCCACCATATCGGCCAGGGCCAGGTGCTCGCGGATGTACTCGTAGTCCTCCAGCGTCATCTTGGGGTTGGTTTTCTGCGCCGCCACCCAGTCCTTCAGGTTGGTGATGATGGGGTAGCGCTGGACGTAGAAGACGTTGGTGCCCAGGTTGGCAATGCGCTCGGCGAAGTAGGCGTTCGCGCCCCGAACCACCGAGATGACTACAATCAGCGTGCTCACCGCCAGGATGATCCCCAGCAGCGTGAGGAACGAACGCAGCTTGTGGGCGCGCAGAGTCTCCAGCGCCATCACGAACGGCTCGCGCAACAGCAGCGGCGGTCTTCTCAACGCAGCGGCCACAAGACTCTCCCTGCTCTAGTAGAACGCAAAAAGGCTCTCTGCAGTTCCCACGCTTTCCATTAGACGTTCCCTGAGGGCCGGATGTTACTCGTAACGCAGCGCTACGACTGGGTCGAGCCGCGCTGCCTTGACCGCGGGGTACATCCCGAAGAACAAACCGACGCTGGCAGCCACCACCACTCCCAACACCACCGACCAGAGCGGAATGGTGGCCGACATGCCCAGCGCGCGAATCCCCGCCGTCGTCAGGTAGCCAATGATCACACCCAGCACACCGCCGGTCGCGGTCAGGGTTACGGCTTCCACCAGGAACTGCCCGATGATGTCGCGGCGCCGCGCGCCGATGGCCTTGCGGACACCGATCTCGCGGGTGCGCTCGGTCACTGAAACCAGCATGATGTTCATCACGCCCACGCCGCCGATCATCAATCCCACCGAGGCGATCACCGAAATCACCACGCCGATCATCCCCACAATGCTGTGGAAGTCGCGGATGAGCGACTCCGCGGTGTTGTATTCGAAATCATCCGGTTTGTCGTAGGCCACCTTGCGGTTCCGCCGCAAGGCCACCCGCGACTCGTCAATGGCCAGCGGCAGCTTGCCTGGATACGCTTCGATGCGGATGCCGTGTTCCTCCAACTGCGGGTATGCCTTGCGAAACGACCAGTAGGGAACAACCACGCGCCGGTCCTCGTTGCCGCCGGGCCCGAAACCGCCCTTCGGTCTTTCCATCACCCCAATGACTCTGAAACTGTGGCCGTTGACGATGATGTCCTTGTCCAGTGGGTCGCTCTCCGCAAACAGCCCTTTGGCGACGTCTTCCCCGATCACCGCCACTTCCGACCGGTGCAGGTTCTCCGACGCCGTGAACGGGCGGCCCTTCACCACCACCGCGTTGGCGTAGACGGAGAAGAACTCCTCGGTGGCGCCGCGGAAGTCCAGCCCGAAGATCTCCTCGTTCTTGTAGCGGACCCGCGGGATGTCGTCGGGAAAAATGGAGACTGTGGCGCTGGCGCACGCCGCGCAGCCTTCCTTGACCGCCAGAAAATCCTCATAGCTGATGGGCTTGCGCATCCGCTCTTCCTTCGACTGCCGGCTAAAGCGGAACCCCGCCGGGTTCTTGGCGAAAAACGCCGTGTTGGTGCCGTAGCCCTGGATGACCTGCTGGATGTTCTCATCGAACCCCACCAGCAGCGCCACCACCGTGATCAGCGTTACCACCGCCACCACAATCCCCAGCAGCGTGAGCGCCGAGCGCAGCTTGTGCTCCCGCAGCGTCAACAGCGCCATCCACACGTTCTCCGCCAGCTCCCGCCGCCACAAGGACCCAAGCTTTCTAAGCGCACTCATCTGTCACTCCGTTCTCAATGCGACAATCGGATCCAGCCGCGCCGCCTTCGAGGCCGGGTAGACGCCGAAGAACAGTCCCACCGAGGTGGCCAGGGTCACCCCCAGCGCCACCGCCCACAGCGGCAGGCGCACCGGTACCGGCGTCGTCGCCGCCACTGTCTGTGTCAGAACCACCGCTACCAGCACGCCCAGGATGCCGCCCACCCCCGCCATCACCGCCGACTCCATCAGGAACTGCAGCAGGATGTCCCGCCGCCGCGCCCCCAGCGATTTGCGGATGCCGATCTCCCGCGTGCGCTCGGTCACCGAGGCCAGCATGATGTTCATAATCACGATGCCGCCCACCACCATAAACACCGAGGTCAGGCCCACCGCCATCGCCGCCAGCCCGCCGAAAATCTGGTCCCAGAGCTGGGTCAGCGCCTCGCTGGCGATGATGCCGAAGGCGTCCGGCTCGTCGTACTTCTGGTGGCGGCGCGCGCGCAGCAGCGTCCGCGCCTGGTCGCGCGACTGCTCCAGTACCGCCGGGGAGCTGTACTTCACCCCGATGGTCAGCCCGTTGTCGTCCGGCGGGCCTTCGCCCCACATCTTGAAATAGGTGCTGAGCGGGATGTTGACGAAGTTGTCCTGGCTCTGCCCCAGCACCGAGCCCACTTTCTCCGCCACTCCCACGATTTCGAACGGCCGCCCTTCGATGTAAATCATCTTCCCCAGCGGGTCGACCGTGGGAAAGAGCCGCTCGACAATGTCCGTCCCCACGAACGCCACGGCCGCCCGCCGCTCGTAGTCGCTTTCGCTGATGTACCGCCCGCTGGCCACCGTTTCCCGGAAGATGTTGACGATGCTCGGCGTCACGCCCCGCAAACCAATGTCTTCCACCGTTTCATTGCCGGCTCGTATGCTGGCCAGGCGGCCCTGCAGCGCTCCCACATCCTCGGCCAGCGTCAGGCTGTCCCGGATGTATTCGTAGTCTTCGATGGTGATCTTCTTATTGCGCCGCCGCGCCTCCAGAAAGTCCTTGGCGTTGGTGATGATGCCGTAGCGGGTGATGTAGAACGTGTTGGCGCCGAAGTTGGCCACCCGCTCGGCGATGTAGCTGTTCAGCCCCTCCACCACCGAGATGACGCCGATGAGCGTGGTGACGGCGATGATGACCCCCAGCAGGGTGAGAAACGAGCGCAGCTTGTGCGAGCGCAGGGTGTCGAGCGCCATCACAATCGGCTCCCGCACCAGCACTCGCCGGCCTGTAAACAACGCCGCCGCCACCGCCGTTCCTCCTAGCTGGTAATCCAGCTCCCCAGCCCCACCAGCACCAGATACCCCAGCCACGTGCCCAGCACCCAGCCGAAAGCCCGGCCCCAGCTCATTCTTCGCGCCGCGGCCGAATACCCCACGGCCAGCAGAATCATGCCCCAGATCGCAAAGATGTCCACCGAGCTCGCCACCGACACCACCCACTGCGGCACCGTGTTGGGGTCGAGGAACACCCCGATGTTGGTCGCCGCTGGATGCTGGATGTCGAAGTCCGCCGGGTCCTTGACGTACATCAGCACCATCGCCAGAATCGCCAGCAGGCCGCGAGGGAGCATCGCGTAACAGACAATGCCGAACGACTGCCCGAAACGGACGTCGGCCCCCGCCAGCACGTTGAACACGAATAGGTAGAAGGCCGCCAGGATCACCCCGAAGATGGCGGTGCCCGCCACCGAGGCCACGTAGCCAATGATGGCGCTCACCTTCGCCTGCTGCTGGATGACTTCCTCGCGCCGGTCGGCCGGGATACGCTCCATCGCCCGCGGGTTCGACTCGATGGCCTTGCGCACCACCTGCTCCCAGCCCACTCGCTGCGAGAACAGCACAATAAAAAGGACACTCAGGAGGCTCAGCAGCACCAGGGGCACCCAGGGACGGGGCCGCTGGGCGATGTCGGCGAACGCCGGCTTGGGATCGAACAGCACCCCGGTCAGCCGGTCGAGCTCGCTCATCGGCTGCGCTCCGCCGGCCGCCCCGGTTTCTCCAACCAGGACCGCCGGCGTCTCGCTGGTCGCCGGCATTTCAAGCGCGGCTTTCCCAATCTTGCTCGCCGCAATGAGCATGACGATTCCCAGCGGCAGCCCCAGAATCCCCCCGATGATCAGCAGAATCCTCGCCCGTCGGTACTGACGGTTTAGGGCGAAAAAGCTCCCCAGCGCCAGCAAAGCACAAATCACCAGACCGGCTGTGCCCACCACACGGTAAAGAACCGGACGACTCCAGAACTGCTGGACAGCCACCAGCAAGTAAAGCGCCGCAAAACCCGCGGCCACGTACGCCCAGGTCTTCACCCCGCTGGGCACGAGCGATTGTTTCTGATTCATGGTTTCGCTCCCCGAAAGCGTTTCCTAGCTATACGCTCGAGGGAAAGGGAAGTTGCACGGGGCGGCGCGCTAGCGGGTGCGCTCGTCGGCCTCGACCTGGCCGTCGCGGATGTGGATGATGCGCTCGGCGTGGGCGGCGATGTCGTGCTCGTGGGTCACCAGGATGATGGTGTTGCCCTGGCCCACCAGCTTGTTGAACAGCAACATGATTTCCCCCGAGGTCTGCGAGTCGAGGTTGCCGGTGGGCTCATCGGCCAGAATGATGGATGGGCTGTTGACCAGCGCCCGGGCGATGGCCACTCGCTGGCGCTCCCCGCCCGAGAGCTCGTTGGGCCGGTGGTCCATGCGGGCGGCCATATCCACCGACGCCAGCGCCCCGGCGGCGCGCTCGCGGCGCTCCGTCGGCGGTGTGCCGTTGTAGATGAGCGGCAGCTCGACGTTGTGCAGCGCGGTAGCCCGCGGCAGCAGGTTGAAGGTCTGGAACACGAAGCCGATTTCCTTGTTGCGGATGTAGGCCAGCTGGTCGTCGTCCAGTTCGCTGACCAGCTGGTCGTTGAGCCAGTACTGGCCGCGCGTCGGCGTGTCCAGGCAGCCGATCAGGTTCATCAGCGTCGACTTGCCCGAGCCCGACGGGCCCATGATGGCCACGTACTCGTTGCGCGGGATGTCCAGGCTCACGCCGCGCAGCGCGTTCACCGCCACCGCCGCCCCCATGTCGTAGGTCTTCCACAGGTCGTCGGTCTTGATGATGCTTCCCAGCGACATCGCCCGCCTCTTATCTCGACTGGCCCTGACCCTGGCCGCCTTCGCCCGGCTTCTCTTCCCGCACCTGAGCCATATGACGAAGCTCGCGCAGCACTCGGTAGCTGCCCATCACAATCTGGTCGCCTTCCTGCAAGCCCTCGGTGATCTCAATGTCGGTGACGCCGGTGATGCCCGTCTTCACCTGCCGGAAGTGCGCCTTGCCGTCCTTGATGACGAACACGCCTTGCAGCTCTTCCTTGCTCTTGGGGTCGGGGTTGGCTGTAACCGAAGCGGCTTGCGCGACCTTTTCTCCGCGCGCCGCTTTCTCCGCCGCGTCAATGTCGCCCTTGCGCCGGATGGTGATGGCCTGGATGGGCACCGTCAGCACGCTCTCGCGCGTCGCGGTGGTGATGCGGGCAGTGCTGGAAAGGCCGGGCCGCACGGTCGGCGGCGGTTCTTTGAGGGTGATGACGACCTTGAAGTCCTTGGCTTCTTGGGTGCCGGCGGTCGACTCCACGGTCGAGCGGCCGGTCGAGCGCACCAGCGCCGTGCTCCCAATCTCCGTCACCGTCCCCTTGAAGGTCTGGTTGGGGAAGGCGTCGATGGTCACTTCCGCCGGTTGGTCGAGGTGCACGTTGATGACGTCGGTCTCATCCACCTTGACCTCCGCCGTCACCGCCGACATGTCCGCCACCGTCATCAGGAAACTGCCGGGGGAGTTCTGGATGCCGGGGACCATCTGCTCGCCGACGTGCACCGGGAGGTTGGTGACCACGCCGTCAATCGGCGAGGTATAAATCGTCTTCTGCAGAACGTCGCTGGCCCGCGTCAGGGTGGCGCGCGTCTGGTTCACGTTGGAGCGCGCCCGCGTCAGCTCCGCCTGCGACTGCGTCAGCCGCGCTTCCGCGGACTCGGCCGCCGCCTTGGCGCTTTCGTACTCCGCCTTGCGGGTGTCGTATTCCTGCTGCGAAATCAGCTTGTCTTTGTAAAGCTCCTGGGCCCGATCCCAGTTGAGCGAGGCGCGCCGGTAATCCGCCTGGCTGCGTTGCAGTTCGGCCTGGGCGCTCCTCAGACCGGCGTCGGACATCTCGACGGAGGCCTCATTGGACTCCACCAGAGCCCGCGTGCTTTCCACGTCGGCGGCCGGCTGGACCGCTTCCATGCGCAGCAGCACCTGGCCGCGGCGGACCCGGTCGCCTTCCTTCACGCTGATCTCGACGATCTTGCCGAACGACTGCGAGCCGATGTTGACGTACTTCAGCGGCCGCACCTCACCCGAGGCCGTGACCTGCGAGGACAGGTTCTGTCGGCCCACCTTTCCGGCCTGCACCGCCACCACGCCCGCCTGCTTCTGCTTGAAGTAGACGGACACCCCGATCACCACCGCCAACAGGATGACCACTCCCAGGGCAATCTTCCACTTCCGTTTCATCGCCATTGTGCCAGTCGACTCCTCTCCTGAGGTAAATACGAACCGCCGGCAGGAAAGTTCGGTTAAATACCCTAAAAAAATTGCCCTCCCACACAACTCCCCCGGAGGGCATCTTGAATAGTAGCACTATTCCGCCCTCGGAACAAAGGGTGTCGTTTGTAAAATCTAGTAAGCGAGCAAACCCTACCGCCCCCGGCCCCGTCTAACCAGATACCCGCAACGCCTAAGGAGGGCAGCGGGATGTCAGCCTATCTCATGGGACAACAGCTACGATCAATTCGGGAAGACCTCAGGCTAACCTTGAAGGACGTGGAGAAGCGCAGCCGGGAGATTGCCGAGCTCCGGCAGAACCCCGAGTACATCTTCACCGCCGGGCGGCTCAGCCAGGTAGAGAACAGCAACTCTCTCCCCAGCCTCTACAAGCTGGCCACGCTGAGCGAGATTTATGCCGTGCCCTACGCCGACCTGCTGCACTTCTACGGCATCGCCTTGGAAACCACTGGCGTCCCCGGCAGGAATGGCAGCGGGCACGGTGAGGCGTTCGCCTCGCTGGCGCCCGTCAACCACAAGTACGCCTGACGCACACGGAACGCGCCGGTCAGTGAAAGCAGGCACTCACACTTCTATTCTTCCGTTCTGAACAGAGGGATGAAGGGCGCGGCTACCAGAAGGGGACGATTTTTTTCCAGATGGACTTTTTCTTGGGGGGCTGCTGCGGGGGTTGGGCGGGGTTCTGCTGGTTTTGCTGTTGTTTCTGATTCTGTGCCTGGCCTTCGGCGGGCTTCTGCTCGCCGGTCGTGTTGACGACGGTGCCGCCCGGCGGGGCTTCCGTTCCTTGCGGGTTCTGACCCTGGCCCTGGCCGACGATCTGAACCTGAGCTGAAGTTCCGGCTCCGCCCTGGGCCTGACCCTTGGCCGCGGCCTGCATGGCAGTGGTCAGCACTTTGATAGGCGGAGGCGGAAGCTCCGGCAGGTTGTCGGGCGGATGCAGTGGCGGCGGACCCAGGCGCGGGGCCGCGGCGGAGAGGTCGGGCTTCGAGCCCACAATCGAGAACATGCGGTCGAGCAAGCTCTGCTTGATTTCGTCGTCGGTGACGACGGGCTGGACGGATTGCGCGCGCGCCAGCAACTCGGGGTCGGGCTCGGGGGCCGGCTGGCCCAGCCGCGCCAGCTCGGTCTTGGCCGGGGCGGCGTATTCGCTCATCGGGTACTCGCGAGCCAGCCGCGCGTAGTATTCGGCCGCCTTCTGCGGGTCGGGCTTCCAGTAGAACCCCACCGGCTTTTCCCACGCCTGGGCCAGCATCCAGAGCGCTTCATCGCGCAGGCTGTAGTTGGGGTAGCGCTCCACCATGTCGTTCAATCGGTTGGCGGCGCCGCGCCAGTTTTCGCGGATGAAGTAGAACCGCCCGACGCGAAACTCCGAGTCGGCCAGGATTTCCTGCACCTGAATCAGGCGCTTCTCGGCCTCGGCGGCGTACTCGCTGTCGGGAAAGTTGAGCAGCAGGTTTTGAAACTCTTCTTCGGCGCGCAGAGCGTGAGTGCGGTCGCGGTCGGGCTTCTCCAGTTGCTGGTAGTGGCACATCGCCGCGCGGTACTGCGCGAAGGCGGCCTCCGGGGCATTGGGGAAAAAGGTGATGAAGTCCTTGTACTCCACTTCGGCGTGGGTGAGCGCGGCCGCACCTCCTTCTTCGTAGTAGGAGTCGGCGATGGCGAGCTTGGCTTTGGCCAAATACTCGCTGTCGGGGTAGGCGTTGATGAGCGTTTGAAGGGTAAGTCGCGCGACATCGTATTTCTTCTTGCCGATATCCTCCACCGCGCGCTCGTAGAGCACCTTGTCGGGCTCCTGCGTTGCCACCGCCGGGTCGGCCGCTCCCTTCTTCTTGCCGCCGAAGGGGCAGCCGCTGAGCAGCACCGCCAGTCCGACAAGCGCCGCCAGTCGGCCGAATTGATTCACGCCTGCTTTCATGTTTGCACTCACGGTTCCCTCAGACTTTTTCTGCCACCGCCTGCGAGGCCGCCCGGCGAAGCTCGGAGAAACTCTCCGGCGGGTTGGGTGTATGGAATACTGAAGTCCCAGCCACTACAATCTCCGCTCCGGCTCGAACAACCTCCCCGATATTTTCTAACCCGATTCCGCCGTCCACTTCAAGTCGAAAATCCGCCCCGTGCGCCGCGCGCCACTCGGCCAGCTCCCGCAGCTTGCCGACGGCGTTGGGAATGAACTTCTGCCCGCCGAAGCCGGGGTTGACCGACATCACCAGAACGAAATCCACCTGCGGCAGCACTTCGCTCAGCGTCGCCACTGGCGTCGCCGGGTTGATCACCGCGCCCGCCTGCGCGCCCGCGGCGCGAATGGCGCGCAGCGTGCGGTCGAGGTGCGGCGCCGCTTCCTGGTGGACTGAAATCATGTCCGCGCCCGCCTCCGCGAACGCCTCCACGTAGCGGTCGGGTTCCGAAATCATCAGGTGGCAATCGAGGATCAAGTCGCTCGCCGCCCGCAGCGAGCGCACCACCGGCACGCCGATGGTGATGTTGGGGACGAAGTGCCCGTCCATCACGTCCACGTGCAGCATCCGGCAGCCCACGCCTTTCAGCGCTTCGATCTGCTCGCCCAGGCGCGCGAAATCGGCCGAGAGTATGGAGGGAGCGATTTCGGCCGGGCCGTTCGAGTGTCGCAAACCTAACCGCCGCATTGCTTCGCAATTCTAACACATCGGGAGGACCTGCGGCATCCTTCAGGCACTGTGGGTCAGGGCTTTAGCCCTGACATTCAGCCGACACTCCAAAAACTTCCTTGCTGCCGCAGGCCGTCGGGGAGGGCGAAGCCCGGACCGACATTCTGTCAGTTGATTTGGAATTGTTCGCCCGTCCGGACGTGCAGGCCGTTGATGAAGTCTGTCGCGGCCAACCGCTTGCGGTTGGCCGGCTGTAGTTCGTCCAGCCGCAACCAG
>JAXIPK010000340.1:0-10242 GCA_045402975.1 Acidobacteriota bacterium | reverse complement strand
CCTGAGCGCAGCGAAGGATCTCAGCGTTCAAATCAGCAACACTCGCCGAATCCTCCCGCCCATTCGAACCGTACTGTCTTTGAGGTATCATAGGTTCGTATGCCGCCCGCATCCCCGAAGACTCTCTACCGCATCCGCCCGCGCGGCTTCTGCGCCGGCGTGGTGCGCGCGATTGAAATCGTCGACCTGGCGCTCAAAGCCTACGGCGCGCCCATCTACGTCCTGCACGAAATCGTCCACAACCGCTACGTGGTCGAAGACCTGGCGGCCAAGGGGGCCATCTTCGTCAATCATCTCGAAGAAGTGCCTGTCGGCGCGCGACTGATTTTCAGCGCCCACGGTGTTTCGCCGGAAGTGCGCGCCGTGGCGGCCGACCGCAAGCTGCGCGTGATTGACGCCACCTGCCCGCTGGTCACCAAGGTTCACCTCGAAGCCATCCGCTTTGCGCGCGAAGGCTACAGCATCCTGCTCATCGGCGACCTCGAGCACGACGAGGTCGAAGGCACCTCCGGCGAAGCGCCGGAAGTCACTCAGGTGGTTTCAAGCGTCGCCGAGGCCGACCGCGTCGCCGTGCCCGATCCCAACCGCGTCGTCTATCTCACTCAGACCACGCTCAGCCAGTACGACACCGCGGAGATTATCGCGCGGCTGCGCCAGCGCTTCCCGGCCAGTAAGGGCCCGCCGGCGGACGACATCTGCTACGCCACGCAGAACCGGCAGGAAGCAGTCGAGACCGTGGGCCGCCGCGCCGAGCGGGTCTTGGTGGTCGGCTCGACCAACAGCGCCAACTCCAACCGCTTGGTCGAAGTCGCGCAGCGCGCCGGCGCTCGCGCCTACTTGATCGAAGATGAGAATGCAATTGATGCCGGTTGGCTCGACGGCGTGACCCGCGTCGCCCTTACCGCCGGTGCCTCCGCGCCCGATGTCTTGATCGAGCGTGTCAGCCGCCGCTTGCAGGAGCGGGGTTTCACCAGCGTCGAAGACGTCGAAATCATCCCCGAAGACGTCCGCTTCACCCTCCCCTCCGAGCTCGGCCCCTTCACAGTCTCCCGTTAGGCCGGAGCTTGTCTCGGGCCGTCGCATCCGCTAGGCTGGCCGGCGTATGACGCATCCTTGGCGGGCCTTGCTGTATGGATTTCTTTCCTGGTTCATCCCGCTCATCGTCGCCATTGCGATCTTTCCACTGCGCCAAGCCGGCTCGCCGCTCTTCGAGACCCTCATGCCGATTGTCTTAACCCTGTGCGGGGTGTTCTTCGCCGGCCGCTACTTCCGCCGCCTTCAGTCGGGCTTCCGCCGCGAGGGCTTTCTGCTGGGGATTCTCTGGTTTGTGATGTGCGTGGGGCTCGACCTGCCGATGTTCCTGGCGGGGCCGATGAAGATGCCGATCCCCGACTACATGGCCGACATCGGACTCACCTACCTCATCTACCCCATCATCACCACTGGCTTCGGTTCACTGCTCGAAAAAACTCTCCCCGCTGACTACTGAAGTCGCTGCTAGATGAGCGAAGCTTCCAATGACAGCACTGGCGGCAAATTGGAGGCCAGCACGTCCCAGGAGTCGCCACTGTTTCGGGAGTAGTAGATAGCCCCACCGCTCGTCCCAACATAGATTCCCGCGTCGTCGCAGGAATCGGCGCAGGCGGCGTGACGCATCACCGCCACCCAGGCGTTCGATTGCGGCAGGCCGCGCGTCAGTCGCTGCCAGCTTCGGCCGCCATTCTTCGAGCGCCAGATTCCCAGCCGCCCCTCGGGCGTGAAGCGATACTGCGCGTCCTTCTCCGGCACAACGTAGATCGTGCCCGGCTCATGCGGGTGGGCAACGATGGGAAAGCCGAAGCGCGAGGACAAACCGCGCGCGATGTCCACCCAGCTCGCACCGCCATCGTCGCTGCGGTACTGCCCGCAGTGGTTCTGCTGGTAGAGCACCCCGGGCCGGTTCGGATCGAGCGCCATGCGGTGCACGCACTGGCCGACCTCGGGAAACTTTCTCGGCAGGAAGTCGGCGCGCACGCCCTTGTTCGCCGGCTGCCACGTCTTGCCGTCGTCATCGGTGCGGAAGCACCCCGCAGCGGAAATACCCACCCACAGGCGCCGGCTGTTCGACGGATCGGGGAGAATCGTGTGCACCATCAGGCCGCCGGCGCCCGGATGCCACTTCGCACGCGTAGGGTGGTCGGCAAGCGAGCGGACTTCGTGCCAACTCTTTCCGCCGTCGTCGGTGCGGAAGAGCGCGCCGGGGTCGACGCCGCACCAGAGCGTTTCGGGGCGCGCCTCGCGGTCGGGCGCCACGTGCCAGATGCGGTTGAGCGTCAGCCCGCGGCTCTTGGAAAACTCGAGGCCACGACTGGCCTTGCGCCACTTTTTGCCGTTGTTATCGCTCACCTGAAGATCGTTGCCCCACCAGGTGGTGTTGATTGCCGCCCAGAGCTTGCCCGTGCGCGGGTCGCGCACCAGATGATTGACCTCCCAGCCGGGGAAGAACGGCCCGTCGGTGCGCCAGCTCTTGCGCCGTAGATCGCTGCGCAGCAGAAACCCGCCCTTGCGCGTCCCCGCGAGAAGTTGAACCTGCCTGGGTCTGGCGGCCATACGTTCCTCCGTTACTCGTCGCCGGTGAAAGCCAGCGCTACGATTCTCCACCGGCCGCCGTTTTTCATCAAGATGAAGGCGTCTGTGCCCGACCACTCGGCCACCTGGCCGGGCTCGCCGAAGCGCGCCTCATAGCGCGCCCACACCTGCGCCAGGTTGCCCTGCACCCGCATTTCGGCGCCGGTCATCTTTTCTTCGAAGATGGGCTTGCTGCCCGGCCCTTCGGGGGCCTTGGCTACGAAATCGGGAATCGAAGTTACCACGACGCGCGCTGCCGACTCGCCGGGCGGCGTCCACACTGTCGTAATCGTGGCGCCGGGCCAGAAGTGATCGGCAAACTTCTCCCAATCCCGCGCACTGAAATCGGCGTAGTAGCGTTGCAACTCGGCGCGAATCTCGGCATCCGGCTCCGCGGCGGCCGTGCTCCCCACGCTGGTGGACGCCAGCAGGGCGAGCAGAAGAACAGAAGCGAGACGAACCCCGGCTACCAGGCCGTGGAGTACAACCCGTTTGGCGTTGATCATGGTTGGTTCTCCTCCTCAGCGACTCTCAGCCGCTCCGAGTCGTTCCACGGTCACTTCGGCGGTGTAGTCGGGCTCGCCGGAGACGGGGTCGCAGCGGCGCGGGATGAGGACGTTGACCTCGGGCCAGCAGCCGATGAGGCAGCCGCGGGCGATCTCGGCCACGCGGGCGCGGCCGAGATACTCGCCCACATCGGAGCGCAACCGGATGCGGTCGCCGCTGCGCAGGCCGAGCCGCTCGGCATCGTCGGCGTTGATGAAGATTTCATCGCGCGCCGCGCCGCTTAGCAAGTCGTTGGCGTCGAAGAGCATGGAGTTGAACTGGCTCCCGCGGCGCGTGGTCAGATAGAAGCGACCGTCACTCTTGGGCAGGGCCGGCAGGCCGAGCGGGGTGAAGCGCAGGCGGCCGTCGGGGAGCGAAGGCGAGACGCCGCCTTCGAGCAGGCGCGGCCCGCCGTACTGCACCGCGTCGCCTTCTTTCTCAAGCTGTCCGATGCCCTTGTAGAGCGGAATCACGCGGTCCATCTCAGTCCGGATGTCGGCCCCGGTGCGGTAGTAGAGGGCGCCGGCGCGGTCGGGCGGCAGCACGCGCTGGGCGAGGTCGGAAAGGATTTCCCACTCCGAGCGCGCCTCACCGATGCGCGGCCCGCGAATCTCGGGGCTGAAGCGGATGCGGCGCTCGGTGCTGGTGAGCGTGCCGCCGCCGGGCTGCTCGTAGCGCGTGCAGGCGGGCAGCAGAACCACGCAGTCGGAGTCGAGCAGCATCGAGTTGTTGAGCGTGATGTCCTGGTGGACGCGCAGCCGCAGCCGGTTGAAGGCCTCGCGGACGAACTCCGGCTGCGGCATAGTCTCGTAGAAGTTGCCGCCGACGTTATAGAGGATGTCGAGCTTGCCCGCCGCCGCGGCCTCCAGCATCTCCGGCGCATCGAGACCCTTCGTCGTCGGCACGTCGAACCCCCAGAGCTGCGCGAACCGCCGGACGTGTTCTTCCTTGATGGGGAAGCCGCCGGGCAGCGAAGTGGGCACGGAGCCGACTTCGGCGGCGCCCTGCACGCCGCTATGGCCGCGGATGGGAACCAGGCCGCACTTCTCGCGGCCCACCATGCCGCGCGCCAGCGCCAGGTTGATGACCGCCAGCACGTTCTCGACCCCGAAGCTGTGCTGCGTCAGCCCCATCGACCAGATGAAGACCCCTGTGCGGGCGCGCATGTAAGTTTCGGCGAACTGCTCCAGCCGCACTCGCGAGAGCCCGCTCGAGGCTTCGAGGTCTTCCCAGCGCTGCGCGGCAAGCTGCTGGCGGAGCTCTTCGAAGCCGGTGGTGTGCTCGGCGATGAAGCGCGTGTCGAGCGCGTCCCGCTCGACGAGAATCTTCAGCACGGCGTTGCAGAAAGCGATGTCACCGTCGTTGCGCACTTGGTAGAACTCGTCGGCCAGGCGCGTGCCGAAGACGGCGCTCTTGGGGATGGAGGGAATCCAATAGGCGTCCAGGCCGGGCTCGCGCAGCGGGTTGACGACCACGACGCGCGTGCCGCGCTCCTTGGCGTAGTAGAGATACTTGGTGGCCACCGGCTGGTTGTTGGCGAGGTTCGAGCCCAGCAGCACGATGAGGTCGCTGCCCAGCCAGTCGGTGTAGGAACAGGTGGAGGCGGCGACGCCCAGCGCGTACTTCATCGCGCTGGTGGAGGCGGCGTGGCAGAGCCGCGCGGCGTTGTCGATGTTGTTGGTGCCCAGCGCGCGCGCCAATTTACCGGCGACGTAGTAGACCTCGTTGGTCAACCCGCGGGAAGTCGTGTAGAAGGCCAGCCGCTGCGGCGAAGTTTCTTTGATGGCGTCGGCGATGAGCTCCAGCGCGCGCTCCCAGGAAACGCGGCGGAAGCCGCGGTCGGCACGGTAGCGCACCATCGGGTAGGGCAGGCGGCCGAGCTGGCGCAGTTGATAGTTGTCGAGTTGCCGCAGCGTTTCGATGTCTTCGAGCTTCTTTGGGTCGAGAGCCGGCATGGTGTTCAGCCGCAGCAGCTTCAGCCGCACCAGGCAGAGATGGACTCCGTCCATGGTGTTGTCGCGCAGGCCGTAGGGGCCGAGCGAGCAGCCGTCGCAGACGCCGTGGCGGAGAATGCGCCAGGCGTAGGGCAGGTTGTCGCGGTTCTCCCACAGCACCCGCAGCATCTCGCGGTAGTGGCGCGGCTTGGGCAGCCCGATTCCAAACGGACGCCAGGAGGCAATGGGAGTCGGCATCAAGGCTAGCTTAGCAAATTCTCTCACCGCAGAGGCGGTCACCGAACGGAAAGAATAGCGGCTGCGAGCCGTGATTTACAGTCACACGGCGATGGAGTAAGCTGCCGCTTCGCCGTGATTCCAGACCGCATCAACCAGTATCGAGTCGTAGCGCCGCTGGGGCAGGGGCGTGTGGGAATCGTTTATCGCGCCGAGGACACGACCGACGGCCGCGCCATCGCGCTGAAGCTGGTTCCGGCCAGCCACTTCGCCGCGCCCGAGGCCAAGCAGAAGTTCCTCGAAGAAGCGCGCGCCGTCGCTGGTCTTGCCCATCCCCACCTGCGGCAACTCTACGAGGCCGGCGAAAGCGGCGACCAGATTTTTCTGGCGATGGAGTACCTCGACGGCTCCACGCTCCGCAGCCTGCTGGTGGGCGGGCCGGTGGAGCCGGAGACGGCGCTGGCCTGGGGCGCCGAAATCGCCGACGCGCTGGCAGCCGCGCACGCCGAAGGCGTGGCGCACGGCGAGCTCACCACCGGCAAGGTCTTCATCACCGAGCAGGGGATGATCAAACTCCTCGACCCCGGACTGTGGCGGTTGGAAGTCCCCAGCGGGCGCGACCTGCGCGACGCCGCGGCGTTGCACGAGTCCGGCCTGGAACCGCTGGCGGTGGCAGTGCTGGCTCCGGAACAGATCCACGGCGCCGAGCCCGACGCGCGCACCGACCTCTTCGCGCTCGGCGCGGTGCTCTATCAGATGACCACCGCTGTTCAGCCGTTCGCAGACGACGATGCCAACCAGACGATGCACTGGGTGCTGGGGCGGCAGCCGGAACCGCCCAGTCGGATGAACCTGGCGGTGCCGGCGGCGCTCGACACTCTGGTCGCGCGTCTGCTGGAGAAGGAGCCGGCGCGACGCTTGGCGAGCGCCGCTGACGCCGCGGCTGCCTTGCGCGCCGTGGCCGCGGGCGAGCCGTTGCCGGCCTCGGTCACCGAGCCCGCGCCCGCAGTTGCGGCGGCCGTGGCCGAGTCCGCCCAGGCCGCGAAGTCAAAGCTGCTCTACTGGGTGGTCGGCGGAGTGGTGCTGGCGGGCTTGCTGTGGCTTCTCTACCAGAGGCTGGTCCAGCCGTAGTTCTACTGCACGACGAGCATCGTCGTCGCGCTGTGCTCCAGCGATCCGAAGTTCCCTCGCACCGTGATGGTGTGCGTGCCACGCGGCGTTCCGGGAATGACGACGGGTGGAGTTGTCTCGGTCGTGCTGCTGCACGCCACCTGCAAGCCCAGCAACAGAAGCAGAGCGAGGACGACACCAAGCGTGGCCAGGCGTCCGCGCAGGGCCGGAACGCGCCGCGCCATCAGCCAGCCCAATAGCGCCGCGGTAACGACGAGCCAGATGAAAGTCGGCGGCGGCGCTTGCGGCGGCTCCAGGGGTGCCGCGCCGCTCGACCCGACAGTGGTGCGCACGGTCATCGTTGAGGTGATGGTGGCGCCACCGGGCGCCGGCGAAGCGGGCTGGAAGACGCAGGTCACTCCCGTCGGCGGGCTGGTGCACGAAAGCCCGATGCTATTGTCGAAGCGTCCGCCGACCGGCATCAAGGTGACAGTGTAGGTGCCCGAGTTCCCGAGCGTCACCGTAACGCTGGCGGGCGCGACGCTGATGGCGAAATCCACCACCGTGGTGCTGACGCTGGCGCTGTTGTTGGAAGTGTTGGGGTCGGCTTCGGCCAGCGTGACGTTGGCCGTGTTGGTGATGGCGCCTGCTGCCGTGCCCTGGATGGTGATGGTTGCGGTGACGCTGGCGGCGGCGGCGATGTTGCCGATGGTGCAGGTGACCACGCCCATCGAGTGCGCGCAACTGCCGGTGCCGATACTGGCGCTCTGGAAAGTCGTGTTGGCCGGCAGGGTGTCGACCAGCGTGACCCCGGTGGCCTGGTCGGGGCCGATGTTGGCGACCGTCAGCGTATAGACAAGGTTCGTAGTGACTGGAACCGGGTCCGTGCCCTCAGCCATGCTCAGGACAAGGTCAGCGAATGTGCCCACCGAGGTGGTTTGGCTCGCCTGGTTGTTGGAGGGATTCGAGTCGGCGCCATCTGCGGTGACCGTTACGGTGTTGGTGATGACGGCGTCGGCCGTCGTGGTGACTAGGATCGCCACTGTGGCAGAGCTTCCGTTGGCCAGCGCTCCCAGGTTGCAGGTGACCAGCCCCGCGGCCTGCGCGCACATGCCTTGGCTGGGGCTGGCTGAGACAAAGTTGACGCTGGCCGGCAGTGTGTCCATCAGGCTGATGCCGGTCGCATTGTCGGGCCCGTTGTTGGTAACGGTGACGGTGTAGAGGATGTTGTCGCCTGGGTTGACCGGGTCGGCGCTGTCGGTCTTGGTGACCGAGATGTCGGTAAGGGCGTTGACGACGGTGGTCTGGGTGTCGCTGTTGTTGCTGAGGTCGGGGTCGTTGGAGGTAGTCGTCACCGTCGCCGTGTTGGTGAGCATCCCCGTGGCAGTGGTCGTGACGACGATATCGATGGTGGTGCTGCCGCCGCTGGCCAGGATGCCGAGGTCGCAGGTCACCGCCAGCGCGGCTTCCATGCAGGCGCCCTGCGACGGAGTGGCGGAAACGAAGGTGAGGCCGGGAGGGAGGTTGTCAACGACCTGGACGTCGCCGGCGCCGCCGGGTCCGTTGTTGGCGACGGTAAGCGTGTAGGTGAGGTTGCTACCGCGGGTCACGGGGTCGGGGGAATCAGTCTTGGTCACTGCGAGGTCAGCGACAGCAGTGGATTCAATGGCCCCGATGTCGCAGCGGGGGCCGAGGGGCCGGGCGACGTTCCTCTGGTCGTCGGCCGGGCAGGCGGGGAAGGCACCGCCGATGGCGTTCACGTTGTTCCCGGCGTCGAGGGCAGGGCTGCCGGGCTGAGGAAAGTGGGTGGGGATGGCTGTGGGCGTGGCCCCGGCCGTGGGTCCGCCGTTGTTGGCAAGGGCCGCGAGAAGCGGGTCGATGGGCGCGCCGCCGGTGCCGACCTGGTCGCCCGTCATAGGGGCGAAGCCGCAATCGGCGTTGTTGCCAACGAGATTGAAGCCCATAGAGGTGAAGGTGGCGCCGCCGGTGGGGAAGCAGTCGGGGCCGGTGGGGGCCATGTTGCCGGCGATGATGGTGTTGGCGAAGGTGACGGTTCCGCCGGTCGGACCCAGGCCGCCAGCGGCCCCAGTAGCAGTGTTGTTGGTTATGGTGACATTGTTGAGAGTAAGGGTTGCGGTGTTCAGGGTTCCAATGCCACCGATGGAGCCGCCCGCCATGTTGCCGGAGATGGTGCTGTTGACGATGGTGGCGGTGACGGCGTCGGCAAAGAAGATGCCGGCGAAATCGACGCCGGCGGTGTTGCCCGAGAAGGTGGTGCCGGAAATCTGGATGACGGCGCCCTGGGTGCCGATCAGCCCGCCGCCGAGGCTGGTGGCCATGTTGTTGGTGACCAGGCTGTCCGTCAGGGTCAAATCGCCGGAGGCGGAGATGCCGCCGCCACTATTGTTGGCGGAGTTGGCACTGAACACGCAGCGCAGGCAGGAGACGGAAGAGCCAACCTCAATGCGGAGGGCGCCTCCCGAGCCGGTGGCAGAGTTGCTGGTAAACGTGGTGTCGGTAATAACGATGGTCGCGCCGGCGGCGGCGTGGGTGGTGAGGGCGCCGCCGTCCGTGACGGCGGGGTTGGTTGTGAAGAGGGTATCGGCAACGGTCAGCGAGGCGCCGGGGCCGTTGTAAATGGCTCCACCCCCGACGACGGTGTCGCTCCCGTTCCGCAAAGTGACTCCGGTCAGCGTGAGTGTGCTCAGGTTTTGCAGATGGCGGAAGTCGGGCGTGCCCATCGCCGTGCTGCGCTCGATGACGGTGGTGGCGGCGCTCGCCCCCTGGAGGGTGATGTCGCTGGTGATGGCGGGCAGGCCGCTGGGGCCGGCGGCGGTCATAGCGTTGACCACGGTCAGGGTGTAGGTTCCGGCGGGGATAACGATCGTGTCCGCGCCGGAGCCGGCGGTGCAGGCGTCCACTGCCGTGTCGGTGTTGGCGGACCGGATGGCTTCGATGAGGCTGCAGTTGCCGTTGACGGTAGTGTCAACCGCGCCGGCCGGTGCCACGTTGATGGTGGCGGCGTGCGTGGCGATCGGGGCGCCCACGACCCCCAGCGCAAGAAGACTGAAAATTATTGTAGTGCGTTTCAGAGCCCGCTCTCCCGAAAGAAGAATCGACAATTGAATGCGAGGCCGCGCCTTTTGTCAACTGCAAAGCGCTCGCCGCAGAGGATAAGGTTGGCCATCGCCGACGAATCGGAGATAATCGCCCGGGCTTGAATCATGAGCGAAACCGTAGACGCAGAAAAAACAGAGGCCGGGCAAGCGGGCCGGATTCTGCTCGGGTTGCTGCTGGGTGCCGTTACCGGCGTGGCCTGCCACGCGTTGTTCGCGCCCTCGCCGGTGCTGGAATGGGTGGTCGAGAAAATCACTCAACCGGTTGGGCAGATGTGGCTGCGGGCGCTCATCATGATTGTCCTTCCTCTCGTGTTCGCCTCGCTGACCCTGGGCGTGGCCGGGCTAGGCGACATCCGCAAGCTGGGGCGCATCGGGCTGAAGACGGTGGCGTACTTTCTGGCCACCACGGCGCTGGCGGCCACCATCGGCCTGGTGCTGGTCAACCTGCTGCACCCGGGCGCCGGGCTGTCGGAGCAAACCCGCCAGGAGCTGATGACGCGCTTCAGCGGTCAGGCGCAGCAGATGGCGCAAACGACCGGCACGGTGAAGGTCGGGGTCGAGCTGCTGGTGAACATTGTCCCGCGCAACCCCGTGGCCGCCGCGGCGCAGTTCGACATGCTGGCGGTGATTTTCTTCTCGCTGCTGTTCGGCGCCGCACTGGGGATTCTCCCCGCCGAGCGCGCCCGGCC
>JAXIPK010000080.1:0-4241 GCA_045402975.1 Acidobacteriota bacterium | reverse complement strand
GAGGGCTCCGTCAAAGGCTCCGTCGCCGGGATGCCTACCTTGAGCCATTTCAGATGCTAGTTTCCGTCCTATCGCTGACTGCCAACCCCCTGATTCCATTCTCTTTTCCTCCACAGCACCAGAGCCGTCGCAGGGGGGAGGGGGTAGCCACTCTTCGGAGGCTTCAACCAACTGATAATAAATGCCTTGCAAGAAGAAACTAGTTTATGATCCATGTAATCCATGTTTCTCGAGCTGGAGCCACTCAAAGGCGAATAATAAGCGAATAAACTCCTACCGTCAAGCTCCATATTGGACCTGAGCCGTCAGCCGCGGGCCGAGCGGCGAGCCGTCTCGCGCGCCGGAGCCTGAGTGGACTGTGCAGGCATGGCCTTCGCACCCTCCAGCGCCTTGTCCAAACCGACGACAAACTTCTGCATCTCTTCCGGCAATCCGATGGAGAGGCGGATGTGCTCGGGCAGGCCGGCAAAGGGCCGCCCCACGGCAACACCCTGCTGGCGGAAAGCCTCAATCACGGGCCGCACCGGTTGCGCCACGTGGACGCAGACGAAGTTGGCGTGCGAGGGAATGCAGCCGTGGCCGCGCTTCTTCATCTCGTCGGCCAGCCAGGCGCGGGTCTGGTTGTTGAGTGTGCGCTGGCGCTTTTCCTCGGCCGTGTCGCCGAAGCTCGCCAGCGCCGCCTGGCAGGCCATCACGTTGGTCGCGTCCCACACACAATGCGGACGCATCTGCACCATCAGTTCCTTGCGCGCGATCGCATAACCCAGCCGCAGTCCCGCCATGCCGTAGACTTTGGAGAAAGTGCGGGCCACCACCACGTTGGAGCCCGCCGCCACCGCATCCAGCATCGTGCCGTAGCTCGGGTCTTCCACATAGTGAAAGTAGGCTTCGTCCACCAGCACCACGCTCTCGCGCGGCACGCGCCCGAAGAACTCCTGCACCGCCGCCTTGGCGATAAGCGTGCCCGTGGGGTTGTTAGGATTGCACAGATAGATCAGGCCGGGGCGCTCCTGCGCCGCGCGCGCCATCGCGTCCAGGTTGTGCTGGTAGTCGGCGGTCACCGGGACTTTCACGATCTCCGCGCCGGTCTGCTTACCGTAGAAAGTGATGGCTTCAAAGGTCGGCTCCGCCATCACCAGCCGACGGCTGGGGCTGAGGAAAGCCTGCGCCGCCAGCTTCAGCACCTCGGTCGACCCGCACGTCACGACGACCGATTCGGAGTCGACCCCGTGGTAGGCGGCGATCTTTTCCTGGATGGCGTCGCCCCAGTAGTCGGGGTAGCGCATCGCCGCGCCGCGCGCTTCCACCAGCGCCTCCATCGCCGCCGGGAAAGGTCCGTACGGGTTCTCGTTCGAGTTGAGCAGAATCAGGTCGGCGGGGTCTTTGGGCAGGAGCTTGACCGGCTCAAGTCGCTCTTGAGCGCGCAGCGCCAAGCGCTCCTCCCATCCGCGCGCCGCGATCGCCGGCGCCAGCAGCGCCGCCCCCGCGCCCGCGCCCAGCAGCCCGGCAAAACTCCGTCGCGAAAGTCCGTGCCTCTTCATCGCTCCCTCCACCACCTTGTCATTCCGAGTCTGTTCCCCGACGCAGTCGGGAGCCAACGAGGAATCTGCTTCTTGCCCTGCAGTTGCTAGTACCGGGCGGCCACCGCCGGCTCGGGCTGCGGCGCGGCGCCGGAAGCTTCCTGCAGAATCTTCACGCTGGCGCTGGCCCCGATGCGCGTGGCGCCGGCCGTGACCATCTTCTTCAAGTCGGCGTAGCTGCGGATGCCGCCCGCGGCTTTGACGCCCATCTCCGGGCCCACCGCCAGGCGCATCAACTCCACGTCGTGCGCCGTCGCTCCGCCCGGGCCGAACCCGGTGGAGGTTTTGACGAAATCCGCGCCCGCGGTCTGCGCCAGGCAGCTCGCCCGCACTTTCTCCTCGTCGGTCAACAACGCGCACTCGAGGATCACTTTGCAAATCGCCCCGCCGCGCCGGCAGGCCTCCACCACGCCGCGAATGTCCTGGCACACCCGGTCGTCGTCGCCCGACTTCAACGCGCCGACGTTGATGACCATGTCGACTTCCTGCGCGCCCAGCTTCACTACTTCCTCCGCCTCCAAAACCTTCACCGCCGCCAGCGTGGCCCCCAGCGGGAAGCCCACCACGGTGCACACTTTCACCTTCGAGCCTCGCAACGCGCCGGCCGCCACCGATACCCAGGTGGGATTGATGCACACGCTGGCGAACCCGAACTGCGCCGCCTCTTCGCAGAGCTTGAGGATGTCGCTGCGGGAGGCTTCCGGCCGCAGCAGCGTGTGGTCGATCAGCGCGGCGATATCGGCCGGAATGGAAGTTACGCCCGGCCCGGCGGAAAGGCGCGCCGCACCGGCGGCCAGCACCGAGCGGGCTTTGTCGCCGCAAGTCTCAACGCAGCGCCCATCGCAGCCGGGGCAGACAATCTCGTCAATGCCCAGGCCGCGCAGCTCGCAGAGCTGCCGGTCGCCGAGGTAGCAAAAGACCTCGCGGGTGATGGCTTCGATGAGGACTTCGAGCTCGCGCTCGCTCAGCGGCATCTCTAGCGGCCCATCCCGCGGCGCTCAAGCGCGACGATCTTGTCGATGCGCCGCTGGTGGCGCCCGCCCGCGAATTCAGTCTCAAGCCACAGCCGCACAATCTCGCGCGCCTCGTCCGCCGTCAGCATGCGGGCGCCCAGCGTCAGGATGTTGGCGTCGTTGTGCTCGCGGCTGTTGCGCGCCGTGGTGGCGTCGTAGCACAGCGCGGCGCGCGCCCCGGGAACTTTGTTGGCCGCCATGGCCGAGCCGATGCCGGCGCCGTCCAGTACGATGCCCCGCCAGGCCGCGCCCGACGCCACCGCCTGCGCCGCCGCACCGGCAAAGTCGGGGTAATCCACCGCTTGGGTCGAGTCGGTCCCCAGGTCGCGCACCTCGTAGCCCGCCTCGAGAAGAAAACGCTTCAGGTGTTCTTTCAGCTCGTAGCCGGCGTGGTCGGCGGCCAGCACCACGGGGCGGTGGCGGCTGGAGCTGGGCGCCTCCACCGATTCTTCCATCCGGATGCGAACCCCGCGCTCGCGCGCCAGCTCGCGCGCCTGGTCGGTCACCAGCGCGCCGCGCGGCACCACCACTTCGCCGCCGGCGGGCAGGGCTTCGATATCGGCTGCGGTCAGCACCGCCCGCGCCATCGTCACTCTCCGGTCGCGGGCAGCACGCAGACGTCAGGCAGGTTGCGGTACTGCTCGCCGTAGTCGAGTCCGTAGCCGACCACGAACTTGTCGGGAATCTTGAAGCCGATGTAGTCCACCCGTACTTCCTTGACGCGCCGCGCCGGTTTGTCGAGCAATGCAGCGATGCGCAGTGAGCGGGGCTTGCGCGATTGCAGGATGCGGTAGAGGTAGTTCAGCGTCAGTCCGGTGTCGAGGATGTCTTCGACGATGATTACGTTCAGGTCCTCGATGCTGGCGTCGAGGTCCTTGGTGATTCGCACCTCGCCCGAGGGCAGCGTCCCCTTCCCGTAGCTCGACACCGCGATGAAATCCACCGACACCGGCACCCGCAGCTCCCGCAGCAGGTCGGCGAGAAAAATGCAGGCCCCTTTGAGAATGCAGATGAGGTGGACGTTCTCTCCCTTGTAGTCGCGCTCCATCTGCCGCGCCATGGCCCGCACCCGGCGGCGGATGCGCTCGCGGCTGACCAACACCTCCGGTTGCGCGTCAGCGGACTTGGCGGTCACGATGAATCTCCCCTGATGAATTCCGGCCCACTCTATCGCTCTTGGCCACTCAAGGCAAGCGGCGCGGTTCGTGGAAGTTTTCCACAGGAGCCGATGCGGCGGTGCGATGACGCGCGCAATCCGAATTTACGTAGAATCCTTTGCCTCCTCGTACCGGAAACCGTAGGTTGTGCGCAGCTCGTCGCGCTCTCTGCACCACGGTCCGTTTTTCATCTGCGTGCAAACAAATGCGTTCACTCTCCGTGGAAGACCGGTTTTGTTTTGGCAAGCGGACTGCTGCAACTCCGGCGGGGGAAAGTGTGTATTCGTCGGGAGCGCTGTTTCAATCACGACCACGTCGTGGCAGTTTGTCTTTGCACCGTGCCGTACGCGTCGTGCCCACAGGATGTAACCGTTTTTTCACTTGCCCCCGGGCTGCATTCTGTGAATGATTAGCGACCGTAACCCAACAAGAGTGCGCTTGGCCATGCGCCATTTCGACTGTGGAGGAAAAACAGATCGGAAGAGCGTCGT
>JAXIPK010000280.1:0-4509 GCA_045402975.1 Acidobacteriota bacterium | reverse complement strand
CAGGCCGACTTTGGCCTCGAGGGCGATGCTCACGCCCGCGCGGGCAGTCAGCGCCAGGTGCTGCTCATCGAATCTGAAACACTCAGCGAATTCAGCGTCGCGTCAGGAGCGCTCAAGGAGAACATCACCACATCAGGGATTGTCCTGGCGGCGCTGGCGCCCGGAAGCCGCCTCCAGGTCGGCGAGGCCGTGCTGGAGATCACAATGGACTGCGCGCCCTGCGCCTTTGTGGATTCGATGCAGCCGGGCTTGCGCGCAAAGCTCCTGGGTCGCCGTGGTATGTTGGCGCGAGTCCTGGAGGGCGGCTTGATCCGCGTGTGCGATGCTGTCCGCTTAGCCGACTAGCGGCGCCGCTTCTTCGCCTTCTTCTTCCCCTTCTTTGCCTTCTTGGGACCTTTCTTTCCCGCCCGCGCCTTGGCTTTCTTCCGGGCTTTGGCTTTCTTGCGCGCTTTGGCGGCGGCCGACTTCTTCTGCGCGGCCACCTCCGCGGGGGGCGGCTCGGCAAAGCGCCCCACCCGCGGCGCCGCCAGCCGGGCGAAGTCGCCGTAGCGCAGCCGGATGGCTTCGGCGTGCGTGCCGGCGTTGATGACGATGTTCTCGTTCCGGCCGACGTCTTCGTCGGCGTAGGTCGACAACTGGTAGAGGTTCCCGAAGGGCGGCATGGCGCCCAGCTCGCAATCGGGGAAGAATTGCTGGAACTCTTTCTCGCTGGCCAACTGGCACTTCTTGGCGCCGGCCACCCGGGCCAGGTCCTTGAAGTTGATGCGCAGCGGCGCCGGCAGCGCCACCAGAGCAAACTGGCCGTCGAGCTTGACCACCACGACCTTGGTGAACTCGAAACCCGAGATGTGCATCCGCGCCGCCAGCTCCTGGGCGGTGAAGGCCGGGTCGTGATGCATCACGTCGTAGCCGATCTCGAACCTGTCCAGAAAGTCCTTCAGGCGGGTCGAAATCATTGCGCCCTCCTTCGAGGCAGGGAGTTAGGAGGTAGCCAGGGCAAGCATAGCAAAGCCGCAGTGCGATGCACCAAAATCTTTCGCCTCCAAAGGAAGGGCGGCGGGAAGGGGGAGACTTCCCGCCGCCGCGTGGGGTAGGCATGACCCCGCCCCTTCTGGCCATCCTTGCCGTAGCGTGCGCAAAGATGGTTTAGAAGGGGCGGGGGGTCTGGCTATGGGGACCCGAATCCTTCTGGCCGCTGCGGCCGCACCCGAATCCGACCGCTCGCCGAGCGCGCCTCCACCTTGAAGCGGATGGAGGGATGCTCAGTGCGCAACACCTGGGCGAGGTCGGTGGCCGTGACAAAGTCGCGGCACTCGCGACCCGCTTCCCAGTTCTTGCCGCCGTCGTAGCTCTTCATCACCACAAAATCACGCTGGGCCCCCTGGAGTTGGTCCACTTTCCTTGGTTCCTCCCTTTTTACGCGTCCTGCTCGGCGGCCTGGCGTTCCAGCGCCCCGAGCACGGCGCGAATCTCATCTGCGTCCAACCCCAAGGCGGCCACGGCGCTCAGGCCGCTGATGGCGGCTCCGATGACGTCCTCACGGCGCACGCAGTCCATCAGCCGCGCCGCCAGCGCCATCGCACAGCCTACCCGCATCGCTTTCTCCACCTTCCCCATCTCGACCCAGTCGGTCATTCGGCCCCTCCCTAGCGCAGGGCTTCCGCCCAGCGCGCCACGCGGGCGTAGCGGTCCGGCTCACAGGTCGAGCAGATGATTTCGCTGGCTTCGCGGCCGGTCTCCCGGCCTTGTTCGACAAAGATGAGCCACAGCAGCGCCTGCTCCGTCCGATGGCCGTGTGGGCAAGCTTCGCCCGCGGGTCGAACCTCAGGCAGGTAACGACCGCGGCGATCCGGTGGAGGGACTACGACTACAGTGGGATTCTCGACGAACTGCAACTGAGCCATCCGCGCACCTCCTGTCCTGCCTCCCCAGGCAGGACGGGATTTCCTACTTCCCTAAAAGCCCCTACGTACTCCTTGTCGCCGTCATCCACTTTTCGAGCAAAAACTTTTGCTGGTCATAGCTGGTCGTAAGCTTGAGCCCCCAGTAGCGGTCGGCGTTGCAGATGGCGCAGCCGCTGGCCAACTCTTCCGTTCGCGCCACCTTGCCGCGTCGCCCGAAGTAGAGCTGGCAGAGAATGGCGTGCTGGGTATCGAAGCGGCACTTCGGGCAGTACCGCGTCTCCAGCTCCACCTTCAAGTCCGCCTTGCTCATGAACCCTACCTTTTGCTTCAATCAAATGCCGGGTTCACCCTGAGCGTAGTCCCGACGAAGTCGGGACGCAGCCGAAGGGTCCCCTACCGCAAAAACTCGCTTCTCCCCGCCTCCAGCGCCGCCCGTTTACCCTGAGTCCCGCCCAGCGGGACGAAGGGCTCGAATGCATTCATCGCAGAAACTCCCCGCGCCCAGCCTCGAGTGCGGCGCGCTCGAAAGCTGCCGGCTCGCAGCCGGAACAGATGCGCGCGTCTTCCTTCAGCGCCTGAATCGTGTGCCGCCCGCACCGCTGGCACGGCTCCAACCGGAACTGCATCACCGTGGTTGTTTCCACTCCCCCTCCTCGTTCGAGAGTTATCCGCAGCCGCTGGTCGAGCCGCAATTGCCGCACCGGTAACAGGAGCCATTCCTCGTCATCAGCGAGCCGCAGTCTGGGCAGGCGGGCGCGTCGGCGGGCGCCTGCACGGGCGCCGGAACGCGGAGGCGCATGGCTTCAGCGTCGGCCCCGGAAATCTCCGCCGCAGCCTTGACCGTCGGCGAAGGCTCGGCGGCTTCGATCGTGCCTTCCCCGTTGGTGACGCCGATGTCCACCGTCTTGTACTCCGCCGAGATGAACTTCGCTCCCAGCCAGCGGAAGATGTAGTCGACAATCGACTTGGCCACAGGAATCTCGGGGTTGTTGGTCCAACCCGAGGGTTCGAAACGCACGTGGGAGAGCTTGTCGACGTAAATCTTGAGCGGCACGCCATACTGCAACGCGATGGAGAGGGCGCAGGCGAAGCTGTCCATCACGCCCGAGAGTGTGGAGCCTTCCTTGGCCATGGTGATGAAAAGTTCGCCGGGCTGGCCGTCGGGGTAAAGGCCGACGGTGATGTAACCCTCGTGACCGGCGATGGAAAACTTGTGGGTGATGGCGTTGCGGGTCTCCGGCAGCTTGCGCCGCCGGAGCTGGCCCGCAGGCATAACGGGAGCCGGAGCCGCTTCGGCCACCGGCTCTGCCTTGGGGGCGCGCGCCGTGGTGGAGAGCGGCTGAACTTTCTTCGAGCCGTCGCGATAGATGGCCACCGCCTTCAGCCCCAGCCGCCAGCCCTCGATGGAACTCTGCATGATCTCTTCCACCGTCGTTTCTTCCGGCATATTGACGGTCTTGGAGATGGCGCCGCTGATGAAGGGCTGTGCCGCCGCCAGCATCTTCAAGTGGCCCATGGGCGAGATGGAGCGCACGCCGGAGGCGGGCTTGAGCGAGCAATCGAACACCGGCAGGTGCTCTTCCTTCAGGTGCGGCGCGCCTTCGATGGTGCCGGTGCGGTCGATGTAGTCCACCATGTCGCTGATCTGCTCGGGCGTGTAGTCGAGCCGCTGCAGCGCCATCGGCACGGTGTTGTTGACGATCTTGATGACCCCGCCGCCCACCAGCCGCTTGTACTTGACCAAAGCCAGGTCCGGCTCGATGCCAGTCGTGTCGCAAACCATCATGAAGGCGATGGTTCCTGTGGGCGCCAGCACCGACGCCTGCGCGTTGCGGTAGCCGTGCTTCTTGCCTTCCTCCAGCGCGCGGTCCCAGGAGTCCTGCGCCGCGGCCATCAGCTCGCCCGGCACGTTGCGGGCGTTGATGCCGCGCAGGGCGTCGCGGTGCAGGGCGATGACGCTCACCATCGAGTCGCGGTTGGGCGCGTAGCCGGGAAAAGGCCCGGTGACTTCGGCGATGCGGGCGCTGGTCAGGTACGCCTGGCCGGTGAGCAGCGCCGTGATGGCGGCGGTGAGGTCGCGCCCGGCATCGGAGTCGTAGGGCGCGCCCGAGGCCATCAGCAGCGCGCCGAGGTTGGCGTAGCCCAGCCCCAGCGGGCGGTAGGCGTGCGAGTTCTTGGCGATCTTCTCGGTCGGGTAGCTGGCGTTGTCGACGATGATCTCCATCGCGGTGATGAGTACGTCGACGCCGTGGCGGAAGGCGGTGACGTCGAAGTTGACCGCCGCGTCCACGAACTTCATCAGGTTGAACGACGCCAGGTTGCACGCCGTGTCGTCGAGGAACATGTACTCGGAGCAGGGGTTGGAGGCGTTGATGCGCCCGGTGGCCTTGCATGTGTGCCAGCGGTTGATGGTGGAGTCGTACTGGATGCCCGGGTCGCCGCACTGGTGGGCGGCCTCGCCCATCTGCTTGAAAAGGTCGCGAGCGCGGTACTCGCGCTGCGGCTGGCCGTTGCGCACCGCCTTGGTCCACCAGGCCTTGTCCTCCACCACCGCCTGCATGAAGTCGTCGGTGACCCGCACCGAGTGGTTGGCGTTCTGGAAGAA
>JAXIPK010000335.1:0-2744 GCA_045402975.1 Acidobacteriota bacterium | reverse complement strand
GCGGCTGCCGCCGACGGTCTGGTGGTACCAGACCCAGACCTCGGGGTTGATGGGCTCGCCCACGGTGCCGATGAGGCGCAGGCGTGAGAGGTCGTGCTTGCGGATGTGCTCAGCGCCCCACTTCATGAAGGCGCGAATCGCGGTGGGCGCGGTGTAGAAAACGGTGACGCCGTGGCGCTCGCAGATGTCCCAGAAGCGGTCGCGCTGCGGCCAGTCGGGCGCGCCTTCGTACATCAACGTGGTGGCGCCGCAGGCGAGCGGCCCGTAAACGGTGTAGCTGTGGCCGGTGACCCAGCCGATGTCGGCGGTGCACCAGAAGAGGTCGTCGTCCTTGAGATCGAAAATCCATTTCGTAGTCGCGAGCACGCCGACGAGGTAGCCGCCCGTGGTGTGGACGATGCCCTTGGGTCTGCCGGTGGTGCCGGAGGTGTAGAGGATGTAGAGCAGGTCTTCGGAGTCCATCTTTTCTGGCTCGCACCAGGCGGGAGCGTCCTGCATCAGGCGATGCCACCAGTGGTCGCGGCCTTCCTTGATGTGGACGGGGAAGTCGGCCCCGCCGCGACGGACTACCACTACATGCTTGATCGACGGGCAGCCTTTCACTGCCTCGTCGGCGAACTGCTTGAGGGGAACGACCTGGCCACGGCGGTAGCCGCCGTCGGCGGTGATGAGCAGCCTGGCTTCGGCGTCGTTGATGCGGTCCTTGAGCGCTTCGGCGCTGAAACCGCCGAAGACGACGGAATGAACGGCGCCGATGCGAGTGCAGGCCAGCAGGGCGATGGCGGCCTCGGGGATGAGCGGCAGGTAGATGGCGACGCGGTCGCCCTTGCCCACGCCCAGGCGCTTGAGCACGTTGGCGAATTGGTTGACCTCACGCCACAACTCCCAGTAGGTGAGCGTGCGGCGGTCGCCCGGCTCGCCTTCCCACACCAGCGCGGCCTGGTTGCGCTTCGCGGTCTTGACGTGGCGGTCGAGGCAGTTGACGCTCAGGTTGAGCTTCCCGCCCACGAACCACTTGGCGTAGGGTGGCTTCCATTCCAGGACTTTCCTCCAGGGCTTGAACCACTCGAGCTGGTGCGCCCACTCGGCCCAGAATTTTTCCGGGTTGCGCGCCGCGCGGGCAAAGACGCGTGCGTCACTGATGTTGGCCTGGCGGCGAAACGCGGGCGAGGGCTTGAAGACGCGCTTCTCCTGCAGCAGCGCGGAGATGCGCGCTTCGGGCGGGGTGACCGGCGCCTTGTTCGCCCTGCGAGGCACGGGTGATTGACCTCCAGCTCGAAGACGTGAGTGTGCATTCTACCAAATCGAAACCGCAGATAAACGCCGATGAACGCAGAGTAAGACGTTGAATCGGCTCAACTCTTGCCTGTGGGGCACGAGTGCGGCTAGAATTCCGTTTCCCCGGGATACCGAGAACAAGGGAGCCAACCGAATGAGCAATCGAGCCAAGCCGTCACTCTGGGTGTTTCTACTCGCAGCGGTTCTGATCAGCACCGGCTGGCTGTCGGCGCAGAATGCAGCGCCCGGCGGCAGCAGTGCGACGGCAGCAGCGGCGCCGGCGCCTCCGGCGACGCGGACCGACAACGTCAAGGAGACCCTGCACGGGGCGGAGCTGGTCGACCCCTACCGCTGGCTCGAAGACCAGTGGAGCCCGGACACGCGCTCATGGATCGAAGCGCAGAACAAATACACCGATTCGGTCATCGGCCACCTGCCCGGCCGCGAGGGACTCGAGAACCGACTGACGGAGCTGCTGCGCGTCGAGAGCATCGGCGTGCCTAAAATGCGCGGCGGGCGCTACTTCTTCAGCAAGCGCGGCGCTGACCAGGATTTGTTCATCATCTACATGCGCCAAGGGCTCGACGGCAAGGACGAGGTGCTCATCGACCCGCACCCGCTCAGCCCCGACCACACGGTTTCGGTCACTTTGATTGATGTTTCGAGCGACGGGAAGCTGGTGGCCTACGGTGTGCGCGAAGGCGGGCAAGACGAAGTGAGCGTGAGACTACTGAACGTGGATACGCGCCAGCCGCTCAGCGACGTTTTGCCCAAGGCACGCTACACCGGCGTCTCGGTGACGCCGGATGGGAAGGCGCTTTACTACACGCGGCACGAGAAGCAGGGCCCGCGCGTTTATCGCCACGCCGTGGGCACCGACCCGGCGAACGACAAACTGCTCTTCGGTGAAGGTTACGGCCCGGAGAAGATCATTGCGCCGGCGCTGTCCGAGGACGGCCGCTGGCTGCTGCTCACGGTGCTCTACGGCTCGGCCGCGGACAAGACGGAGCTGTATCTGCTGGACACGGCGAAGCCGGGAACGGTGACGACCATCGTCAATGACATCCAGGCGCGCTTCGCCGGCTTCCTCGGCGGCGACACGCTTTTCCTGCACACCAACTGGAACGCGCCCAACAACCGCATCCTGGCGGTGGACTTGAAGAAGCCGGCGCGGGAGAACTGGCGCGAGGTCGTGCACGAAGGCGCCGACGTGATGGACAACATGATCCTGCTGGGCGGCCGGGTGGCAGCGGAGTACCTGCACAACGTCCGCTCCCAGGTGAGGATCTTCGAGGCCGACGGTCGCTTGGTGCGAGAGCTGGAGTTGCCGGCGCTGGGCTCGGTGGGCACGTTCAGCGGCCGCTGGGCGACCCCGGAGGCGTTCTACTCCTTCAGCTCATTCCACATGCCGACGACCATTTACCGCTACGACCTGGCGAGCGGAAAGCAATCGGTGTGGGCGCGGC
>JAXIPK010000376.1:0-6231 GCA_045402975.1 Acidobacteriota bacterium | reverse complement strand
GGCGTGGATGAAGTGGAAGGCCGACCCGGCGCGCAAGTTCCACCGCCGCGGCGACCCGTCGCGCCGCCTCATCACGCGCCCCGAGCCTCAGGCCAGCGCCGCCACGCCCGAGCACGACTACGGCGACACCATCACCATGGTGGTGCTGGGTGAGAAGGGCAACCTGGCCGCCGGCGGCTCGACTTCCGGCCTCAAGTGGAAAGTGCCGGGGCGCGTGGGCGACGTACCGCTGCTGGGTTGCGGCATCTTTGTCGACAACAATGTCGGCGCCGCCGGGGCCACCGGTGACGGCGACGAAATGCAGAAGTTCGCCACCAGCGCCACCATCGTCGAGCGCATGCGCGCCGGGATGGACCCGCAATCGGCCTGCGAATCGGTGCTGCGCGGGATGCTCGAGGTCAACCCCGAGAACAAAGTGATCGAAGCCTGCGTCTACGCGGTCAACAAGAAGGGTGAGTACGGCGCCGCGTCCATCCGGCCGGGCGACTTCACCTACGCGGTGTGGATGCCAGGCGTGAGCGAGCTGCGGAAAGCGCCTTCGGTGCTGTAGGAGGGAAGTTACTCGGCGTCGAAGCCGTTGAGGCGAAGCTTGCGGCCCAGTTGCTTCTCGAGCGCCTGCTCGATGGTGGTCTCGCTCACGTTGCGAGCCACCGCCAGCTCAGCCACCAGCAGTTGCCGGGCGCGCTCCAGCATCTTCTTTTCGCGGAAGCTCAAGATCTTGTTCTCGCCCAGCGAGACCAGGCTCTTCAGCACCGCCGCCACTTCGTAGGGCGAGCCGGTGCGCATTTTCTCCGAGTTCAGCTTGAAACGGGACTTCCAGTCGCGCACGCCGTCCGACTTGCCGTTCTTCAGCGCGTGCATCACCCGCGGCACTTCGGCCGGCCGGATGATAGGCCGCAGGCCGACGCAGTCGGCGTTCAGGCACGGAACGGTTACCCGCAGACCGTTGGCGAGGATCTTGACCAGGTAGTAGTGCTCGGCGCGACCGTTGAAGTGGTTGTGGGTAATCTGCTCAACAATTCCGACGCCGTGGTTCGGATAGACAACCTTATCGCCGACCTTGAATGACATTAGGTGTGCATCCCCTGGGTGGACAACAACATTGTAGGCGAGCCGGCGGCTGGCGTCAAGGGAAGATTTTATCTATACTCGAAGCCGACCCGCTCTGCCGCAATCTCGCAAGGTGCAGGCGGAGGAGTATTGCCGATGGATGAGGCGTTACACGGCGAGGCTGCCCAGCGCATACGCCGCCGGCTGGAAGACGAAATCGTGCAACTCGAGCGCGAGCTCCACGCCGAGCTCCCCAAGGAAATCGCCAAGGCGCGCGCCCACGGCGACCTGAGCGAAAACGCCGAATACAAATACGCCAAGGAACGCCAGTACCTGGTAGGCATGCGTCTGGCGCAGCTCCGCAAGCGCCTGGCCGACCTCTCGCTCGTCAACCTGACCAAGATTCCCCGCGACTGCGTCGGCTACGGCAGCCGCGTCACTGTGCTCGACACCGAGCGCGGCGAAGAAAAGCTCTATCAATTGGTGACGGCGGAGGAATCCGACGTGGTCAAGGGTCTCATCTCCACCACGTCGCCGATTGGGCGCTCGCTGCTGGGCAAGAAGGCGGGCGACGTGGTCAAGGTGCAGACGCCGGCGGGCGCTCGCACCCTGGAAGTCATCAAGCTGCTCACCATCTACGACGAGTAACTTCGCGCCGATTCGCATTCGGCGATTTCTATCGAGGATTGCAGACCAATGAGTGGAAAGCTGGCGCTGATGGTGCACGGCGGGGCGTGGAACATCCCTGCCGAAGCGGCGGAGGCCTGCCGCGCCGGCTGCCTGCGGGCGCTGGAGCGCGGTTGGGCGGTGCTGAGCAAAGGCGGCGCGGCGGTTGACGCCTGCGAAGCCGCCACCATCGAACTCGAAAACGACCCCATCTTCGACGCCGGCATCGGCTCGCACCTGAACCGCGACGGCCGCGTCCAGCTCGACGCCATCCTCATGGACGGCCGCACGCTCAAGGCCGGCGCCATCGCGGCGGTGGAGCGTGTCCGCAACCCCATCACCGTGGCGCGGTTGGTGCTGGAGCGCAGCGCGCACTTGATGCTGGTGGGCAAGGGTGCCGAGCAGTTCGCGGTGGAGATGGGCGTCTCGCTCTGCAATCCTTCCGAGCTGGTCATCGCCCGCGAGGTCGAGCTCTGGTACAAGTACAAGCACGAGACCGACGTCGCCCGCGGCCACTTCAGCGGCGAGCAGCAGGCCGGCACGGTGGGCGCCGTGGCGGTCGACGCCCAGGGGAATGTCGCCGCCGCCACCTCCACCGGCGGAACGGCCTGCAAGTATCCCGGACGCGTGGGCGACTCCTCGCTCATCGGCTGCGGCTGCTACGCCGACAACTCCAGCGGCGCCGTCTCCACCACCGGCTACGGCGAAGCCATCATGAGAGTCGTGATGGCGAAGGCGGCCAGCGATTTTCTTGCCGCCGGGCTCGACCCGCAGGCCGCGGCCGAAAAAGCCGTGGCGGTACTGGGCGAGCGCACCCAGGGCCACGGCGGGCTGATTGTCGTGGACCGCGCCGGGCGCGCTGGCGCGGCCTTCTCCACGCCCAGCATGGCCTACGCCGTCCGCACTTCCGACTCCGAGCCCGTCGCCCGCATCTAACCCCGTCCTGCGGGTTGACCTGAGATGACGGGCGGGAGTAGCATCGGCGCTGCCAACGGTTTCCCAGACCTTTCTCCGGACGGGAGGAGCTCATGCCGGCCATTTCACTCCTAGTAAACGGCGAGAAGTATGTGGTCAACGTCAACCCCGACATGCCGCTGCTGTGGGTGCTGCGCGACGTTATCGGGCTGACGGGGACGAAATACGGCTGCGGCATCGCCCAATGCGGCTCGTGCACTGTCCACGTCGACGGCCAGGCCACGCGCTCCTGCATCACGCCGGTCTCGACGGTGGAGGGCAAGAAGATCACCACCATTGAAGCGCTCTCGCCCGACTCCAGCCACCCGCTCCAGCAGGCCTGGATCGCCGAGCAGGTTCCGCAGTGCGGCTACTGCCAGCCGGGGATGCTGATGACCGCCGCCGAGCTGCTGGCGCAGAAGCCCAAGCCCACCGACGCCGACATCGATGCCGCGCTCGCCCCTCATATCTGCCGCTGCGGCACCTACCAGCGAATACGCCTCGCCATCCATCGCGCGGCGGCGGCCGCAGCCAAGACCGCCGCGGACGGAGGTGCGCAATGAGCTCCTCCGCTCTTACCCGTCGCGACTTTCTCAAAACCAGCGCCACCGGCGGCGCGGCCCTGGTCATCGGCTTCTATCTGCCCTGGGAAGCACTGGCGCAGCAACAGCAGGCCCCGGCGCCGCCCCCGAGTCCGTTCGAAGCCTGGATTCGCATCAGCGAAGACAACAGCGTCACGCTCATCCTCGGCAAGTCGGAGATGGGTCAGGGCGTCAAGACGTCGCTGCCGATGATTCTGGCCGAGGAGCTGGAAGTGGAATGGAAGAGCGTGCGGGTCGAGCAGGCCGCTACGCGCCCGGAAATCTATCGCAACCCCGGTCTCGGCACCGGCGGCAGCTCCAGCGTGCGCACCTCCTTTACTCCGCTGCGCCAGGCCGCCGCAGCGGCGCGCGAAATGCTCATCACCGCCGGCGCCAAACGCTGGGAAGTGGAGCACGACACCTGCTTCGCCGAGCGCGGCGGCGTCGTGCATCGGCCCAGCGGCCGGCGTTTCAGCTACGGCCAACTGGTCGAAGCAGCCTCCAAGCTGCCGCTCCCCGATTACAGCACCCTTCCGCTCAAGGACCCCAAGAACTTCCGCATTATCGGCAAGTCGATCCCGCGCACCGACGTGCCGTCCAAGGTCGACGGCAGCGCGCAGTTCGGCCTCGATGTCCGCGTGCCGGGGATGCTCTATGCCGTCATCGCCCGCTGCCCCACCTTCGGCGGCAAGCCGGCGAAGTTCGACTCGAAGAAGGCGCTTGAAGTAGCCGGCGTCAAGCACGTGGTGGAAATCCCCACCGTCGGTCCCGGCGCCTTCACCGCCGGCGGCGTCGCCGTGGTGGCGGAGAACACCTGGGCGGCGATGCAGGGCCGCGACGCGTTGACAATCGAGTGGGACCGTGGCCCGCACGCGCAGGAGTCGAGCGCGTGGCTGCGCAAACAGTTCGAAGACCTGACGCAGCAGTCCGGCACGCTCGTACGCAACGACGGCGACGCTGTGGCCGCGCTCGAGAAAGCACCCAAGAAGCTCGACGCGGTCTACGAAGTGCCCTTCCTCGCCCACTCGCCCATGGAGCCGCTCAACTGCACCGCCGACGTGCGCGGCGACCGCGCCGAGCTGTGGGCGGCCACGCAGTTCCCCGACTGGAACCGCCGAGCGGCGGCGGAAGCGGTCGGCCTCAAGCCCGAGCAGGTCACCGTCCACACGCTGCTGATGGGCGGCGGCTTCGGGCGCCGCGCCCAGGCCGACTTCGCCGTCGAGGCCGCGCAGGTCTCGAAAGCTGTCGGCAAGCCGGTGATGGTCGTCTGGACGCGCGAAGACGACACGCAGCACAGCTTCTACCGTCCCGCGGCGCTGCATCGCATCAGCGCGGCGCTGGCCGAGGATGGAACTCCGCAGGCGTGGTTCCATCGCATCGCTTCCACATCCATTGACGGTTTCTGGGCCACGCCTGGCAAAGCCAAGCCGGAGGAAAGCGAGGTCAGCGGCATTTCCAACCTGCCCTATGCGCTGCCGAATTTCCGGCTCGAGTATGCGCCGGCGCAGTGCGGCGTGCCGGTGGCGTGGTGGCGCTCGGTCGAGCACTCCGGCAACGCCTTCGTTGAAGAGTGCTTCCTCGACGAGCTGGCGGTGGCCGCCGGGCTCGACCCGCTCGAGTTCCGCCTGCGCCTGCTCGCCGAGCCGCGCCAGGTCGCCGATCCCGTTTCGCCCAACAGTCCCCCGCTCGACACCGCGCGGCTGAAGCGCGTCCTGCAGGTCGCGGCCGAGAAGGCCGGCTGGGGCAAGCTGGTGCCCCAGGGCTGGCGCGTCGGCCGCGGCATCGCCTGCCAGTATTCCTTCCAGACCTACGTGGCCGAGGTGGCTGAAGTCGGCGTCGAGACCAGCGGGAAGATTCACGTTGCCCGCGTGGTGTGCGCGGTGGACTGCGGCCGCGTCATCAACCCCGACATCGTCAAGGCGCAACTGGAGGGCGGCGTCGTCTACGGCTTGTCAGCCGCGCTCAAAGGCGAAATCACTATTGAGAACGGCGCCGCGGTCGAATCGAACTTCCACGACTACGACGTCCTGCGCATTGACGAGATGCCGAAGGTCGAAGTCCACATCGTGGCGAGCGACGCCGCACCTACCGGCGTCGGCGAGCCCGGCGTCCCGCCCGTCGCCCCCGCCGTCGCCAACGCGATATTTGCGGCGACCGGCAAGCGCATACGTCGTTTGCCCATCCGCGCCGCAGACTTGGCGTAGCTGCACGCTGGGTTTGCTTGGGTAGGGCGGGACCTTGCGTCCCGCCGATCCTACTTCTCGTCGTAGCTGATGGCAGAAGCTGGTGCAGCGCCGCCGGGGCCTTTCAAGTACAAATCGAACCACTGCATCATCCTCAGGTTGAAGTCGAGCCGCGAGGCGGCCCGCCGAAACCCGTGCGGCTCGCCCGGATACCATACCAGCCGCGTCGGCGCCGTTGAGCGCAGCTTGCGGTAACGGTACATCTCCAGCGACTGCACCGGATGGACGCGCGTATCGGCTTCGCCGTGGGCGATGAGCAGCGGCGTCTTCGACTTCCCGGCGTGGTAGATGGGGCTGCGGTCGCGGAAAAAATCCCAGTCGTCCCACACATGCTTCAGGTAGTGCACGTCGTAGTTCTCGTTGGGAATGTCGGTGGTGCCTTCCTTCGAAATCAGGTCGCTGATGCCGAACAGCATCACCCCGGCGGCGAAGCGCTCGGAGTAGAAACTCGTCAGCCAGGCGGTGGCGAACCCACCGTAGCTCCCGCCGGTGACGCCGACGCGCGCCTTGTCCACCAGGCCCGCGCCAATGAGGTAGTCCACGCCGTCCACCACGTCGTCGAACTCCTTGCCCGCCGGGTCGCCGTGGTTGAGCTTGGAAAACGCCACGCCGCGCCCGGTCGAAGCGCGGTAGTTGGGATAGAAAACGGCGTAGCCTTGCGCCGCCGCCACCTGCCCGGGCGCGCCGTAGTTGGTCAGCCAGCCGTTGCGGTAGTGCGCCTCCGGCCCGCCGTGCAC
>JAXIPK010000233.1:0-4311 GCA_045402975.1 Acidobacteriota bacterium | reverse complement strand
CCCAGCAGCGGGTCGAGCCCGAACCAGCCGGTGCGCTCCATCGCCAACGCGCCCACCAGGACAGCAAAGTTCGAAGCCGCGTCGCCGGCGTTGTGGATAACCACCGTGCGCAGGCTCAGGTCGCGCCGCCCGCGCCACATCCACCAGGCGATGCCGGCGTTGACCGCGATGCCCACCACCGAAACCCACACCAGCACTTCGGTTAGAACCGGGACCGGCTGGCGAAAGCGCATCCAGGCGGCATAGAAAAGGTAGCCGGCCACCGCGACCAGGACGAGCGCGTTGACGAACGCCGCCAGCACGCCGCTGCGCTGGTAACCGTAGGTGCGTCGCGCGTCGGCGGGGCGGCGCTGGGCGTAGAGGGCGACCAGCGCCAGCGCCATCGCCGGTAGGTCGCTCAGGTTGTGCACCGCGTCGGAGATAAGCGCCAGCGAGTTGGCCCAGTAGCCCGCAACGAACTCGACGACCACAAAGGCCAGGTTCACGCCCAGCGCCCACACCAGCGCCCGGCCCATTCGCGGCTCGTCGTGCGCGTGGACGTGCATTGCAGGGAGTGTAGCGAATCGGGGCGGCCGAGGCAAACCCGGCCTAGTTCAGGCCAAGCTCGCGGGCCAGCAGCTCGGGATCGAAGGGACTGACGGCGAACCAGCGGCCATCGACTTCGAAGGTAGGCACCTTGCGCTTGCCGTTGTTCTTTTCGAGGATGAGCTCGACCGCTTCCGGGTGCTCGTCGATGTTGACGCCCTCGTAGGCGACGCCGGCTTCTTCCAGAAAGCGCTTGGCGGCGCGGCAGTCGCCGCACCGGGGAGCGAAATACATCCGAACCTGCGCCACGTTCTACTCCGCCCGCTATTCGATGCCTAGGGGACGTGGGCCGATTCTTCCGGCAGGCGCCCGCCGGCCGTGGGGCTGCCGCCAGCCTTGTCAGCCACTTGAATGCGGATGACAGCGCGCTCGAGGGCTACTTGGGCGCGGTTCCAGTCCAGGTCAGGATCGTTCGGATGCTTCAACCGTTCTTCGGCGCGCTGGCGGGCGCGCTGGGCGCGCTCGACGTCAATCTCTTCCCCGCGCTCGCCCACTTCCGCCAACACGATGATGCGCTCGGGCAAGACCTCGACGAATCCGCGGAAGACGGTGAGGTAGCTCCAATGGTTCCCCTTGCGGTAGCTGAGCTCTCCCATCTGCAGCTCGCTCAGCAGCGGCGCGTGGCCGGGGAGGATGCCGAGGTAGCCGCCCAGTCCCGGCACCTGCGCCTCGTGCACCTCTTCGTGCACGAGCAGCCGCTCGGGCGTGACGACCTGGAGCTCGATAGCTTGCGGCAACATTGCCAGCTACACTTCCGCTCTCATCTTTTCGGAGCGCTCCACCACTTCCTCGATGGGGCCGGCATTCCAAAAGGCCTGCTCGGGCACATCGTCAAGCTCACCTTGGATGATCTTCTTGAATCCTTTGATGGTTTCTTCCACCTTGACGTAGCGCCCTTGCAGCCCGGTGAACTGTTCGGCGACGAAAAAGGGCTGCGAGAGGAACTTCTGAATCTTGCGGGCGCGGGCAACGATAAGCTTGTCCTCTTCGCTCAGCTCTTCGATGCCCAGGATGGCGATGATGTCCTGCAGATCTTTGTAGCGCTGTAGGATGGACTTCACCGACCGGGCGACGTTGTAATGATCCTCGCCCACCACGCGCGGGTCGAGGATGCGCGAGTAGGAGGCCAGCGGGTCGACCGCGGGATAAAGTCCGAGCTCGGCCACCTGCCGGGAGAGCACTAGGTTGGCGTCCAAGTGGGAGAAAGTCGTGGCCGGCGCCGGGTCAGTGAGGTCGTCGGCCGGAACGTAAATCGCCTGCACCGAGGTGATGGAGCCTTTCTTCGTCGAGGTGATGCGCTCCTGCAGCTCTCCCAACTCGGTGGAGAGGTTGGGTTGGTAGCCCACTGCCGAGGGCATGCGTCCCAGCAGCGCGGAAACTTCGGAGCCCGCCTGGGTGAAGCGGAAGATGTTGTCAATGAAGAGCAGGACGTCGAGCCCTTCTTCGTCGCGGAAGTATTCAGCGACCGTCAATCCCGTAAGGCCGACTCGCAGGCGCGCGCCGGGCGGTTCAGTCATCTGGCCGTAGACCAGTGCCGCGCGGGATTTCTCGCTGTTGCCGGGTGTGATGACGCCGGACTCTTTCATTTCCAGCCACAGGTCGTTTCCTTCGCGGGTGCGCTCGCCCACGCCGGCGAACACCGAGACGCCGCCGTGCTTCATCGCCACGTTGTGGATGAGCTCCATGATGACGACGGTCTTGCCCACGCCGGCGCCGCCGAACATTCCCACCTTGCCGCCGCGCAGGAACGGTTGCAGCAGGTCAATGACCTTGACGCCGGTCTCGAACATTTCTTGGGTGGTGGATTGCTCTTCGAGCGTTGGAGCCGGGCGGTGGATGGGGTAGCGCTTCTCGGAGTTGATGGGGCCGAGCTTGTCTACCGCTTCTCCCAGCACGTTCATTACTCGGCCCAGCGTCGCGCGGCCCACCGGGACGCTGATGCCTTCGCCGGTGTCGAATGCCTTCATGCCGCGCACGATGCCGTCGGTAGGCTTCATGGCCACGCAGCGCACGCGTCCCTCGCCCAGGTGCTGCTGGACTTCCACGATGATGTCGATCTCGGTCGGGGCGTCGAAGCCTTCGCTGGTGATGCGGATGGCGTTGTAGATGGCGGGCAGCTTGTCTTCTTCGAACGCCACGTCCACCACCGGCCCGATCACCTGCGTGACCTTGCCGATGGACTTGGGGGTTGCGGGGTTCACAGTTGCCTCCTCGTCACAAAGCGGCTGCGCCGCTGACAATCTCAATCAACTCCCGCGTAATGGCGGCCTGGCGGGCCTTGTTCATGTTGAGGGTGAGCTGGTCGATCATCTCCGAAGCGTTTTTGGTGGCGTTGTCCATCGCCGTCATGCGCGCCGCCTGCTCGGCCGCAGCCGATTCCAGCAGCGCCCGATAGACCTGGACTTCGACGTAGCGCGGCAGCAGGCGGCTAAACAGTTCCGCCGGCGGCTGCTCGTAGAGGTAGTCGACTTCAGCCGGTTGGGCTCGCCCCTCGACTTCGCTCGGGGTGACTCCGCCTTGGGCAGAGTCATAGGCCTCCTTGCCGGGCACGGCCAGCGCGCCTTCCACTCGCGTCGGCAGGATGCCTTCCAGCGGCAGCAGTTTCTCGGTAATCAGCCGCTGCGCCAGGATGCTCTTGAACTCGTTGTAGATGATGTAGACGGCGTCGACCTCTTTCTTCTCGTAGAGCTCGATCACGCGGGCGGCGATTTCGCGCGCCTGCGCGTACTCCACCACGCGCAGGAACAGGGTGATGTACTCGCCCGCCAACTCTTTGTGCCGGCGGCGGAAGTGGTCGCGGCCCTTCTTGCCGATAACGATGAGCTGCGCCTCCTGGCCCGAAGTTCCGGGGTGGTGGGTCGCCACGAAGCGCTCGGTCAGGCGGATGACGTTGGTGTTGAAGGGCCCGCAGAGGCCCTTGTCGCCGCTCAGTCCCAGCACCAGAGTCTTCTCTTCGGGACGCAGCTCCAGCAGGGGATGCTGACGAACTTCGGTGCGGCGGGCCAGCGAGCGCAGCACTTCCATCATCTGGCTGGCGTAGGGGCGGGCGTGGAAGACGCGCTCCTGGGCGCGGCGCAACTTGGCGGCCGAGACCAGTTTCATCGCCCGGGTAATCTTCTGCGTGTTCTTCACCGAGCGAATCCGCCGCCGAAAATCTATCAGTGTGGGCATCTACTTCAGTGGCTCCTAGGAGCTTACGTAGTTGCGCGGGCGCCGCGCTCCGCCGCAAACTTCTCTTTGTACTCCTTCAGCGCGCTGTGGAGCTCGCCGCGCAACTGGTCGTCGAGCGTCTTCTTCTCGCGAATCTTCGCCAGCAAGCCGGAGTGGACGGTGTCGAGGAACTGGTAGAGGCCGAGCTCGAAGGCGCGGCACTCGCCCACCGGCAGGTCGTCCACGTAGCCGTTGGTGCCGGCGAAGATGATGGCGACCTGCTTCTCGACCGACAGGGGTTGAAACTGGCCCTGCTTGAGCAGCTCGGTCAGGCGCTCGCCGCGGTTGAGCTGGGACTGGGTGGCTTTGTCGAGCTCGGAGCCGAACTGGGCGAAGGCGGCCAGCTCGCGGTACTGGGCCAGGTCGAGCCGCAGCGTGCCGGCCACCTGCTTCATGGCTTTGATCTGGGCATTGCCGCCCACGCGGCTCACTGACAGGCCGACGTTGATGGCGGGCCGGATGCCGGCGTGGAAGTAGTCGGACTCCAGGAAAATCTGCCCGTCGGTGATGGAGATG
>JAXIPK010000309.1:0-4553 GCA_045402975.1 Acidobacteriota bacterium | reverse complement strand
CGATGAAGGTGTGAAGGAGGTTCACCTGGCCGGCTTCTCGATGGGCGGCAACCAGGTACTGAAGCTGGCCGGGGAGAGAGGAGCTGACGCGCCCTCGTACATCGCGAGCTTTGCGGCCGTCTGCCCGGCGCTGGAGCTGGGGCGCTGCGCCGCGGCATTGGAGCGGCGCGAGAACCGCCTCTACCAGTGGAACTTCATTCGCGGGCTGCGGGCACGCCTGCGGCGCAAGGCGCGGCTCTTCCCCAACCTCTTCCGCACCGAGGTCCTGCACGGGGTGCGCACCATGCGGCAGTTCGATGACGCGGTCACCGGCCCTTACTGCGGCTTCGGCAATGCCGAAGGCTACTACCGAACCGCGAGCGCGTTGCAGTTCGCGGGGCGCATCGCGCGGCCCACGCTCGTGCTCACAGCGCAGGACGACCCGTTCATTCCCTTTGAGTCGTTTGAGAATTCGGCGCTGCGGTCGAACCGTCACATCACGCTGCTGACACCACAGTACGGAGGCCACTGCGGGTTTGTGGGCTCCACGTCGCGAAGCGAAGACCGCTACTGGGCGGAAAACCGCGTGGTGGAGTTCATTCGGGCGCACTCCTCCCTTGTCTCCTAACCCCCAGGCTCCAGCCTGGGGGAGCCAGAACCGCAACGCACGATCTGAATTCCCCGAGGCGGGAGCCTCGGGGCTATGAGGTAAGGCGGGATTGCGACCTATCCCAGCTCTGCTACGTGGCGCTCCAACTCTGCGGCTACCTCCGTCGGGTCGGCGTCCGAGGTGAAGCGCACCGGCGCGCCGAGGGTGACGCGCACGGCGCCGGGGCGCGCGAAGCGCTTGCTCGCTTGTTTCAGCTCCCAAAGCCCGTCAACGCGCACGGGAAGGACGGGCACGCCAAGTTTGGTTGCCAGCAGCCCGATGCCGGTTTGAAACTTTGCCAGCCTGCCATCCTTCGTCAGCTCGCCCTCGGGAAACACCAGGACGCTGAAGCCGTGATCCACCGATTCGCCGGCGAAAGCGAAGCTTTCGCGGAAGCCACTCTTCCGCGGCAGGGGGAAAACATTGAAGATGAGGAGCAGGAGAAAGTATTTCGCTCGCTCCAGCAGCCGGGCGAAGAAACCTAGCGTCGGCGGGCGGCGGAGACTTTCGAGACGTTCGCCTTCCATCGCCACGGCCACGTGGCGGCGCAGCCGGGTGGGGAGCGCCGCCAGCACGAAAGCGATGTCGGCGCGAGTGATGTGGTTCGAGACAATCAGCAAGGGCCCGCGCACGCCGCGCAGTTTTTCTCGCCCGCGCACGCGCGGCCAGGCCATCACGAAGATCGCCGGCAGAATGAAAACGTTGTGCAGCAGGGCGCGAGCCAGCAGCGCCGGCCAGCGCTGCGGCCAGCGCGGGTAGACGTACTGGGTGCGGGCGGCCGGGCGGCGCAGCATCTCCTCGAGCTCGCGAACGGTAGTGGCGCCGGTGAAGGCGGCTTCGTTCAACTCGACCTGGAAGCGGTCTTCGAGCGCGCTTAGGAGCTCGACCCGCTCGATGGAGCTCAAGCTCAGGTCGGTTTCCAGCGTCGCCTCGGGCCGGAGCTCGTGCCTCCGGCCGGTCACGCGCGCCAACAGCTCAGCCAAGGGACTGGAGGTCGCTGCCGTGGTTCCCGTCTGGGCGCGCGCAAATTGCTCGAGGACGTGAAGCTGAGGTTTCTGGGTCGGCGTGCGCGGGAAATCTTCTTCCGGCCAGACGACCCAGCGGCGGAGGCGCTGGAAGTCGGCCAAGTCTCGGTTGGCGCGCTGGACGATGGCTTCGGGGTCGGCGGCGGGCTCGCGCAGCAGCAGCACGGCGCAGGGCTCGGCGTTGCCGTTGCGCGGCAGGGCGACGACGGCGGCGTCGCGGACTTCGGGCTGGCCGCGCAAGGTGGCTTCGAGGTCGTCGGGGAAAACGTTCAAGCCTTCGGCGGTGACGATGACGTTTTTCTTGCGGCCCTTGAAGAAGAGGTTGCCCTTGGGGTCGAGCTCGCCGAGGTCGCCGGTGTGGAACCAGCCGTCTTCGCCCGCGACCGGCGCGCCCCGCACCCCAACGCCCTCGCCACTGGGCGCATCTGCTTCCGTCTCCGAGGGCGTTGGGGTGCGGGGCGCGCGCGTTTCCTGTTGCCAGTAGCCGGCGGCGACGCTTTCGCCGCGGACGAGGATTTCGCCGTCCGCGGCCAGCTTGAGCTCGCGGCCGGGAACAATGCGGCCGATGGAGCCTTTGCGCAGATGGAGCGGATGGTTGACGCTGACCAGCGAGGCGGTTTCCGTCAGGCCGTAGCCCTGCACCACAGCGTAGCCGAGGCGCTTCCAGAAAGTTTCGGTGTCGCGGCCGAGCGCGGCGCCACCACAGACGAAGGCGCGGAACTTCCAGCCGCATTGGCGGTGGATGTGGCGGAAGCGCCACCAGCGGCGGAGGAAGTGCCGGCCCTCGCTCGCGGCCAGTTCGCGGTCGACCTTCAGGCGGCGACCTTCGTTTTCCAGGTCGCGGAGGACTTTCTCTCTCAGCGTCTCGAGCAGGCGCGGGACGGCAATCAACACCATCGCGCGCTCGCGCTGGAGGGTGCGGGCGATGTCGGCGGGGTTGAGGCTGTCGGAAAAAATCACCGTGGCGCCGAGCAGCGGCGGAATCAGCATCCCCATGAACTGGCCGAAGACGTGGCTGAGGGGGACGAGGTTGAGGAAGCGCACCGGACTCACCAGTCGCACGTACTTCAGGTACTTCTGCATCTCGGTTTCGATGGGCTCCAGGTTGGCGAGGAGGTTGCCGTGGGTCAGCACCACGCCGCGGGGGGTGGCGGTGGTGCCGGAAGTGAAGATGATTTGCGCGGTGTCGGCGCGCTCCGCCGGCGGCGACTCAAGCGGCGCATCAGAATGGGGGCTGACCGTTCCGCGGAGGTCATCAAGCAGCAGCGACGGCCGGGCAGTGAGCCCAACCTGCTCGCGGGAGACGACGCAGAGCTTGGGCTGAATCTGCTCGACGACGCGCTGGACGAAGCCGGGCGCAGCGATGCGGTCCATCGGCACGACGACAGCGCCGCGCAGCAGGCAGCCCCAGAAGGCGGCAACCCATTCGGCGCGGTTTTCACCCCAGAGCAGGACGCGCTCGCCGGGAGCGACGCCGCGGGCTTCGAGCTCGCGGGCGAAGCGGCGCGCGGTGGCCAGCACGTCGCCATAGCTCCAGCGCGCGGTGCGGTAGCCCAGCGGGTGAGCGTAGGCGACAGCGCTCTGGTGCTTTTCGAAATAGGCGAGCAAGTCGAGCAGCGAGCGGTGGCGCATGGTCCTACGAGGATTCTACTCCACGGCAAGGTGCGTGCTACGACGAGCCGCCGAGCAATTCTCTGTTGAAAGCTGCCGCGATTGCGCGTAGGGTAAGCTCAGCGGTGACGGTCGTGGTTGGGCCCTTGCTGCCACACGATGCTGTTTGCTCTGCCGACTCAAATAGCGCTGCAAGCCGCCATCCTCCTCAGTGCCGACCCGAAGATTCCGATGCGGGTACGGGATCTGGCCTTGTACCTGGGAGTCTCTCCCCCGCACATGCAGCGCATCCTGGGCCAGATGAAGAAAAGCGGGCTGTTGCGCTCCGTCCGCGGGCCGTGCGGCGGGGTGGTCCTGGCGCGCTCGCCCGAGCTGATTTCGGTCTGGGAAGTGCTGGTGGCGCTGGAGCCGGTGGAAGCGCTGGAAAACTGCCTGCTGGGCCTGCGCCGGTGCAACGAGACGAATCCCTGCGCCCTGCATGAGGCGTGGGGGCCGATCCGCGCCCGACTCCTCGACGAGCTGCGAAACCGAACCCTCAAACAAGCTGTAGTGGAAGCCCAACGCACGCGCTTCGCCGGCTTCGGACGCCACTTCGCGACCAGCGACGCGACCGAATAGCTGCCAGCATCAAACAATCGGAGTAGCATCTGTGTCTCAATCCATCTTTGGGAGGAACCGATGAAAGCATCTCTTGCCCTTGTCGCCGTACTGAGTCTCACGGTGGTGGCGCCGCAGAGCGGGGCCAGTCGGCTGGAGGATTCGCCGCGGCATCAGGAATGGGTCCAGGTGAAGCACGGCGAGCGCACCGTGCACGCCTACGTCGTCTATCCGGAAGTAAGCCACAAGGCGCTGGCGGTGGTGGTGATCCACGAGAACCGCGGGCTGACCGACTGGGTGCGCAGCGTGGCCGACCAGTTGGCCGAAGCGGGCTACATCGCGATTGCGCCTGATCTGTTGTCGGGCACCGCCCCGGGCGGCGGGAAGACTTCCGACTTCGCGAGCGGCGATGCGGCGCGCGAAGCCATCGGCAAGCTGCCGCCCGATCAGGTGACCACCGACTTGAACGCGGTGGCCGACTACGTGGGCAAGCTGCCGGCGTCGAACGGCAAGGTGGCGGTGGCAGGGTTCTGCTGGGGCGGCGCGCAGACGTTTCGCTTCGCGACCAACCGCGAGAAGCTGGCGGCGGCGTTTGTTTTTTATGGCACGGGGCCGAGCGTCGCAGGGGCGGTGGCGCGCATCCAGGCGCCGGTCTACGGGTTCTATGGTGGGCTAGACGCGCGCGTTAACGC
>JAXIPK010000125.1:0-1561 GCA_045402975.1 Acidobacteriota bacterium | reverse complement strand
GTCAGCAGCTCGCGCTCCAGCGAGCCGGCGGTGGCCGAATGGCGCCGCTCGGCGTCCGCCAGGTCGCCCAGCAGCTTGCGGATGGAAGCGTCGCCGACTTTCTGGATGGCCCGCTCGTAGAAGCGCCGCGTCTCCAGCTCCATGATCTCCGCCTGCTTGCGGGCTCGATGCAGGCCCAGCGGCCGCACCAGCCACACCGGGGGGCGGTCGACGAAGCCTTTCACATCCTGGCGGCGGATCAGCGGGATGTGCTCGCCGAACTTCTGCTGGTAGAGCTCAATCAGACTGGCGCGATGCTGCGACTCCTCCGCCTGCATTTCCTCGAACACCCGGGCGCTGGTGGGATAGGTCTCGCGCAGGCCGTCGGCGAAGTCGCCGTAGATGCGCCCGTCCTCCTCTTCGAGTGAAATCGCCAGCGCCAGGATCTCGCGTTCGGTAAGCTCGTCGAAGTTTTTCGCCATCGCCGGCGTCCTCCTCGGTCTCGGCGCCCCGGGGGAGAATCGCACGAACGGCAGCGGAAGTCCATCCGCCGGCGTGGAGTTCGTTCCGCGCGCCGGCGGTTGCTTGACACCCTGCGACGTGTTTGTTAGCCTGCGAACTCGTCGGGTAGATTCTTCCTTTTCAACGGTGGGGCGCGGAGCGGCGCGAAAGGGTTCGTCTCTCCCAGGGATGGCGATGGAGCAGTCGACCGCACTCTTTGAGCTGGCGCGCGCCTATCACAGCGCCCGCGACGTTGATTCCCTCCTCAAGGCCTTCACCGGACACCTCGGCCCGCGCCTCCGCGCTCGCGCCGTTCTGATCTGGCTGCGAGCCGATGAGGAATCGCCGCTCACCTGCCGCGGCGGCTGGTTCGACGTGGGCGAGCGCTTCAGTCCCGCGCCCGAGCCGCCGACCGCTGGCTTGCTGGTTGAAATGCTCGGCGTCACTCGCGCCCGCCGCGTGGCCGCGCAGGAAGTCACCCCGGCCGTCGTTGCCCACCTGGCCAAAAACGACCGCGAGCGCGTGCGCTCCGCTCTCTACGCGCCGCTGGTCAGTCCCAAGGGCGTGGTGGGCGTGGTGGAGTGCCTGAACAAGCAGGGCGAGTTCACCGCCGACGATGCCGCCTACCTGGAAGAGGTCTGCCGGCTTTCCGGTCCGGCCTTCGCGACTCATCTGCTCTGGGAGCTGGACCAGCGGCAGCAGCTGGCCACGGTCGAGCGTTTGACCGCGCTCTACGACATCGCCCGCATCTTCAACTCCACTCTTGAGCTCGACGCCCTGCTCCCGGTGGTTGCCGAAAAAATCCGCGATATCTGCGGCGCCCGCGCCTGCAACCTCTGGCTCATTGATCCCGAAGCCAACGACCTCTACCTGGCCCGGCAAGCCGGCGAGGACCCCACCGTCGGCGAGGACACGCGGCTTCCCATCGGCGAGGGCGTGGTCGGCGAGGTCGCGCAAAAAGGCGACGCGCAACTGGTGGAGAATGCCGCGGAAGACGAGCGCCTGGCGGCGCGGCGGGAAGCGGGCGACGGCTTCGAGCTCCAGTCGCTGATGGCCGTCCCCTTGCTGAAGGAAGACAACG